>DATHHO010000072.1:0-30777 GCA_035317125.1 Puia sp. | reverse complement strand
GCCTGGCCGATTACTATATCGAGATCCTGCAGCGGCCCTACCAGGCTTACTGGAATATGCGGTATGGCAAGGACCTGAAGAGCCCAGCCGCGTCTATCCAGGGCCCGAAGGTGATGATCACCGATGAGACGGCGGGTTCCGGGGGGGATATGCTGCCCTGGATGTTCCGCAAGTTCAAGGTCGGGACGCTGGTGGGCAAGCGCACCTGGGGCGGGCTGGTCGGCATACTCGGTTTCCCCGAATTTCTGGATGGCGGCGGCGTGACGGCGCCCAATGTAGGGATCTGGACGAAGGAGGGATTTGTGGTGGAGAATGTAGGGGTGGCGCCCGACATCGAAGTGGAGCAGAACCCCGCAGATGTCATCAACGGGAAGGACCCGCAGCTGGAGAAGGCCATCGAGGTGGCGCTGAAGGAGCTGGAAAAGAACCCGCAGACGGAGCCGGTGCGGCCGCCTTATCCGGTGAAGGTGAAGTAGGGGCGCGGGGGTTATCACGTGTACATCCATTTTTTTGTGATGTCTGCAAAATTTATATAAATCCTGGAATTCGCACCTGCATTTCCTCTTTGTTCATCTTCTATAAATTCTTTTAAATTGGTGTAATACGTTATAAATGCAGTCCGAAATGTTTTTTTCAGCATTTCTTCGTCAATAACGTTATCGGCACATAACAGCGATAGGTGTTCAAAGTAGTTCAATACTGCCGTCAGTGATTTTCGGGTATTCATGTTGTTCTTAAGATCGAGTTGCCATTTGAAATCCGCTAAGATCCCCGGGTCATTCAATTTCCCTTTATAGGGTTGCATGAGTTTTCTGGTTACCTCAAAATTTGTAGCCATATCGGTTTTATACCATTCTGAGACGGCCTCATACGTGATTTGTACCTTTTTCCCCTGATTATCCTGTGCGTCCGTTTCAAATTTTTGTCTGTTTAATTCATAGTTGAGCTGTAAAGCCGCAGCATTGTATATCAAACCAATGGTAACGCACCCAAATGTGCCCATTGAAATGTATTCTTTTAACGCTATACACCAGACAAAGTAATGATCCAGCATAAGCATTGCCCCCATGATGATGGTTAATAGTAAGATGCCCAGTCCCAGAATGGAATAAGAAATGCTGATGACTCCCCCATCCGCTGTAGTCCTGGTTCTTTTGAAAATAGCTGCCATAATGATTACTTTTTTTCATACCGCTGTATGAAAGGTTTGTAAATGGTAGAAAATGCCGTTGGCTGAAAGGACTGATCTGAAAAGGAGCAGGCATAAAACAAGGAGAACAGGTAAAATGCAGTTCGGAACAAATACTAATTTTCCGGTCCCTAAAGACCATATCCAAAAGTACGAAATCTCCTGAAATTCCAAACTTTTTCAATTTCGCATCCGGTCCGTATATACCTTTGTGAAGGTCAATATGGATAGGTAGAGAGTATCTATCATAATTCTGCTTTCCTTTAGAAATGGGAAAGGATAAGCGCTATACCAACGTGGGCTATCTCATCCGGGATGGTCGCATAAAAAGCTTCGGGGAGATCTTTGATGTCCTTCCGAAAACCATACTTGCCGGCGATCTCTGGATGAACAACACCCGGTTTGAAAAGCTGAGAAATAACATTCCCCTCTTCCGGCTTAAAGACCTGTACCGGATGGCAGAATTATTTGAAGTTGAAGAAACGGAGATCCTGACCCTGGTACACAACCAGTATGTCCTGCATAAAGAAAGCAAAAAGAAGAAGTTAAAACCTCACTTATAACTTCAGTTCCATCTGTATATCGCAACGTTCATAGGGAGACGGCGGGCCCGCCACTTTCCGGAAACCGAGCTTATGATAAAGGCTGATAGCGGGCTTGAGGCGGGTGTTGCTTTCGAGATAGATCTTTTCGGCGCCGAGCGACCTCGCTTTTTCGATGCAGGCCTGGCCCAGCAGGAAGCCGATGCCCTTTCCCTGCGCCAGGGGGGAGACGCCCATCTTGGCCAGTTCGAAGACGGGAGCCGGTGCAGGCTCACGGGAATCTGTATCCGCAGGCGACGCGACAGTGTCATGCGGACCGGTGGAATGGGGATCAGCGGAACCCTTTCCGTCGTGACCCGGGCTGGCGGGTCGCGGGGCGTGTGTCTGACCGGGGTATGCATCGAGGATGTCGTCAATATGCTGATTCCGGACGGGGTCCGGTGTGATGGAAGCGTTCGCAGCGGGATGGATGGTGGTGGGGTGTATGGCAGGGGAATGCAGGGTGACGGAATGCATGGGAATAAGCGCACAGGTACCGACAGGCTGTCCATCGAGCATCGCCATAAAAATATACCCTCCCTTACCGATGATATTTTCCTGCGGGTGGTCGAGGGACTTATAATCGGACTCTTCCATATGGAAATATTTCGTGATCCATTCTTCATTCAGCTGCCGGAACGCGTTGCGGTGGGCGGGGATATAACCGATGATCTGCACCTGATGGCTCTCGCGCGTCTTCTTCTCTTCCTGTACCCGGCGCAGGAGGCTTTTTTGTTCCAGCAGGAATTCCCATTCTCCGATGGCGCGCCAGAGGTCGTGATCGGTCTCTCTCATCGTCCGTTCGATGGCCGCCTGTACGTCCAGGAACTGAGGCTGCATTTTATCCCATAAGGTCAGGCCTTCCGGGGACAGCATGACGAAATTCTTGCGTCCATCCGCCGCGGCCTCCTTGCGGGCTGTGGTCATCCTCCCAGGGCCGGGCGTTGCCTCCTTGCCGGCTACGGCATTCCTGACATAGCCCCTGGCCTGCATTTCGCGCACGATCTGGCTCACCGAAGGGTGGGAATGTCCGATCTCGCGGGCGATATCCATGATCGACCGCCCCTCACCGCCCGAAAGGGCATAAAATACGGGGAACCATTTTGGCTGGAGGTCCACCTGATAAAGGGTATAAATGGAGGCGGCCTGTTCCGTGATCTGATCGCTCAGCCTGCGGAGACGGCTGCCCAGGGCCATTTTACCCGTTCTTTCATAAAAATCTGCCATGATTGATAGTAATTACGTAAGTGATTACGTAAATTTAAACACAAGGTGGGAAAGGACAAAAAATAATTTTCTCCGGAGTGGGGTGGCGGTGACAAGGGCAGAGCGGCAGACAAATTGCACAATTCTGGACAGCCTGAGTATCAAAAGCGAACAGACGGCTGGGCTGCCGGCGGCTCAACTTATTGGTTATCAGATCACTGTGATTCCGGCACAGCCCTGGGGAGCTATAAGCCGTCCGTCCCGCCCAAACAATTTCCACGCAGCAAAAATCGACCATCATGTTTATGAATTTTTTCAAAAGCACGCTCCGCAATTTCTGGAAAAACAGAGGCTACAGCTTCCTCAACATCTTCGGGCTGGCCATGGGGATCGCCTGTGCGGGCCTCATCTTCCTCTGGGTGGAAGACGAACTGAACTACGACAGTGTGTACACCAAAAAAGACCAGTTGTACAGCGTGATCTCCAAAGCGAACTTCGACGGCAAGATCTTCACCTTCGGGGTCCAGTCCAACGCCACACCCGCGCCGCTGGCCGGCGCCATAAAGACGGAAATACCCGGGATCGTCAACAGCTGTCGCCTGAGCCAGAATACCAATACCCTGTTTAACCTGGGTGACAAATCCATTTACGAAAGCGGATATTATACAGACCCTTCCGTATTCAGTATGTTCACGCTGTCCTTTGTGGAGGGGAATGCATCAACTGCCTTCAGCCAGTTGAATTCCGTGGTGATCAGTGAAAAAATGGCAAAGCATTTTTTTGGCACTGAAAAGAATATAGCAGGCAAAACGATCCGGGCGAATCATGCGCAGAATTATGTAGTGACCGGGGTGATAAAGGACCTGCCCGAGAATTCCACCCTGCAGTTCGACTGGGTCTCCCCTTTCGAGGTCTTATTTAAGCAAAATCCATGGCTGAGCGACTGGGGCGCCTTCAGCATCAATACCTATGTGGAACTCTCTCCCGCCACTGATCTGGCCGCTGTCAACAAGCAGCTTGACGGGATGATCATCAAAAACAAACCGGGCATCAACACGCATCTTTCTTTATTGAGCATGAACGACTGGAGACTGCGCAGCGATTTTGTAGACGGCAAGCAATCGGGTGGACGCATGCAATATGTACGGCTGTTCACGGCCATCGCCTGGATAATTTTACTGATCGCCTGTATCAATTTTATGAACCTGGCGACGGCCCGCAGCGAGAAACGCGCACGGGAAGTGGGCGTACGCAAGGTGCTGGGCGCGGGTAAATCCAATCTTATCCTGCAGTTCATCGGCGAAGCGGTGTTTATGGCGGTGCTGGCGTCGTTCGCCGGGCTGATCATGATCTCTCTCATGATGCCAGCCTTTAACATGCTGGTAGAAAAACATCTTGCCCCGGACCTGGGCAATCCCCTGCATACGGGTTCCCTGCTGGCCATTACTTTATTGTGCGGGCTTATTGCCGGCAGCTATCCTGCCCTGTATCTGTCTTCGTTTAATCCCATATTTGTGTTCAAGGGATTGAAATTAAAAAGCGGGAGCGCTGTCTTTATCCGCAAGGGATTGGTAGTGCTACAGTTCACCGTATCGATCGTGCTCATCATCAGCACCATTATTATCTACCAGCAGATCAATCATATCAAGAGCAGGGACCTGGGCTACCGGCGTGATAACCTGCTGACCCTGCCCATCAACGGGGATATGCTGAAAAATTATTCCGCGATCCGGCAGGACCTGCTGAATACGGGGCTGATAGAAAATGTAGCCTTGAACAGCATGAATATCATCAGTACGGGGGATAACGGCAGCAGTAAGAACCTGCAATGGGCGGGGAAGAATCCCAATGCCGAAGTGCTGATCTCTTTCCGGTCGGTCAGTCCCGACTTTATCGCCACGGCAGGCATAAAGATGGCGGAAGGACGTGGCTTTGTCAGTGAAATTTCGGATAGTACCAATGTGCTGGTCACCGAATCCTTTGCAAAGATGATGGGCAAGGGCAGCGCCCTTGGCAAGACCATAACTGGACAGGGAATAGCTTTCCATGTGATCGGGGTGGTGAAAGACTTTGTGTATGGCGATCTCTATGGCAGTCCCGATCCGGTGATGTTCAGTTGCAGACCGCAGGATGCCAGCCAGATCTATGTGCGTATAAAAGATCAGGCGGGCAAGGGTCAGGCGCTGGCAAAGATAGAAGCCGTGATAAAGAAGAATAACCCATCCTATCCTTTCCAGTATAGTTTTGTTGACGACCAGTTCAACTTCGAGTTCCGCGACGAAGCGCTGATCGGGAAATTATCCCGTTTGTTCGCCGGGCTGGCCATCCTCATCTCCTGTCTCGGCCTCTTCGGCCTCGCCGCCTACACCGCGGAACGCAGGACCAAGGAGATCGGCATCCGCAAGGTGCTTGGCGCCAGCGTCGCGGGCATCACGCGGCTGCTGTCGAAGGATTTCCTGCGGCTGATCGTCCTCTCGGCCCTTATTGCCTTCCCCCTCGCCTGGTGGGTGATGAGCCGCTGGCTCCAGAACTATACTTATCGGATCACGATCAGCTGGTGGGTGTTCCTCCTTGCGGGCGGCCTCTCCGTCGTGATCGCGCTGGCGACGATCAGTTTCCAGTCGGTGAGGGCGGCGCTGATGAATCCGGTGAAGAGTCTGAGGAGTGAGTAGGGGGAGTTCTTGCAATTGGTTCCCACCAATTTTTCCTAAATTACCCCCCATAACAAACTCAACGATCTATGCCCGGCCAGTATATTCTCGCGCTAGACCAGGGGACGACCAGCTCAAGAGCTATCCTGTTTGACCAGAAGGGGACGCTCATCGAACTCGCCCAAAAAGAATTCCAGCAATATTACCCGCACCCGGGATGGGTGGAGCATGATGCCGAGGAGATCTGGTCCTCGCAGTATGGGGTGCTGGCGGAGGTGCTGGCGAAGAAGAACATCAGCACCCGCGAGGTGGCGGCGATCGGCATTACGAATCAGCGCGAGACCACCATCGTGTGGGACCGGACCACGGGCCGGCCTATCCACCGCGCCATCGTCTGGCAGGACCGCCGCACGGCGGAATACTGCGACCAGCTCAAAGGTCAGGGCCTCTCTCCCATGATCCAGGAACGCACGGGCCTGGTGATCGACGCCTATTTCTCCGCGACCAAACTGAAATGGATCCTCGACCATGTACCGGGCGCACGCCCGCGCGCGCATCAGGGCGAGCTGGCCTTTGGCACCGTCGACAGCTGGCTGATCTGGAAACTCTCCGGCGGCAAACTGCATATCACCGACAGTACAAATGCTTCGCGCACCCTGCTGCTGAATATCCATACGGGGGAATGGGACCCCGAACTGCTGAAGCTTTTCGATATCCCCGCCTCCATCCTGCCGGAAGTAAAGTCTTCCAGCGAAGTCTATGGCAGCACCGGCCCGCTGGTGACGCCGGGTGTGGGCATCCCCATCGCCGGCATAGCGGGTGATCAGCAGGCTGCCCTTTTCGGACAGATGTGTACGCAGCAGGGGATGGTGAAAAATACCTATGGCACCGGATGCTTCATGCTTATGCATACGGGCGAACAGGCCGTCCATTCAAAAAACAACCTGCTAACGACCATTGCGTGGAAGATCGGCGGCAAGATCGAATATGCCCTCGAAGGCAGCATCTTTATCGCCGGCGCGGTAGTGCAATGGCTGCGTGACGAACTGCAGATCATCCGCACATCGGGTGAAGTCGAGGCACTGGCGGCCGAGGTCAGCGATACGGGCGGCGTGTATATGATCCCCGCCTTTGCAGGGCTGGGCGCCCCTCACTGGAACCAGTATGCGCGGGGGAGCCTTTTCGGCATGACCCGCGGCACCGGCAAGGCGCATATCGCCCGGGCCGCATTGGAGAGCATCGCCTACCAGACCTATGACGTGCTCCAGGCCATGGAGGCGGATTCCGGCATATCCATAAAAGAACTTCGGGTCGACGGCGGCGCCACAGCCAACAACCTGCTCATGCAATTCCAGTCCGATATTTTGCAGGCGCCCGTGATCCGTCCCAAAGTGGTGGAGACCACGGCGCTGGGCGCAGCCTATCTCGCGGGGCTGGCCACAGGCTTCTGGCGATCGGTCGAGGATATCCAGCAGCAGTGGCAGGTGGACCGGAAGTTCACCCCATTTATGGACCCCAGCCGTGCGGAGGAATTGCTGAAGGGCTGGCAGCGCGCCGTAAAGGCCAGCATCGCCTGGACGCAGGGATAAATGATTTCGACCACCGAAAAATTTGCTGAACGGAATGAATAGAAAAAGCATGGTGGAGGGTCTGGAAGCTATTGCCGGCTGGGACCTCTGTATCATCGGCGGTGGCGCGACCGGTCTGGGGGTTGCGGTGGACGCGGCCTCGCGGGGTTACCGCACGCTGCTGCTGGAGCGGGACGATTTCGCGAAGGGCACTTCTTCCCGGTCGACCAAACTGGTACATGGGGGCGTGCGCTACCTGCAACAGGGAAATGTGAAGCTGGTGATGGAGGCCCTGCGCGAGCGGGGTATCCTGCGGAAGAACGCGCCCCACCTCGTCAAGAACCAATCCTTTATCGTCCCCAATTATAAATGGTGGGAAGGCCCGTATTACGGGATCGGACTGAAAGTGTACGACTGGATGGCGGGCAGTCTGGGGCTGGGGCCATCGCGGTTGCTCTCGCGGGAAGAAACGCTGGAACTTGCGCCGACGCTGGATGCGGAAGGACTACGGGGCGGTGTGGTCTATCATGACGGGCAGTTCGACGACGCAAGGCTGGCTATCGGTCTGGCACAGACGGCGGCGGACCAAGGGGCCGTTTTGCTGAATTACTGCCGCGTGGATGGTCTGATCAAAAATAATGAAAAGATAACAGGTGTGCGGGCCGTGGACAGCTTGAGTGGAAAGTCGTATGCCATCGAAGCCCGTGCGGTGATCAATGCGACGGGGGTGTTTACGGACAGCATCCTGCAGATGGATATGCCCGGTAGCGAGACCGTTATCGCGCCAAGCCAGGGGGTGCATATCGTACTCGACAAATCATTCCTGCCCGGCGAGGCCGCGATCATGGTGCCGCATACGGATGACGGGCGGGTATTGTTCGCCGTTCCCTGGCACAACCGGATCATCATCGGCACCACGGATACCCCGGTGGTGAAGGCCGTCGCCGAGCCGCGTGCACTGCCGGAAGAGATCGATTTTATCCTGGAGCAGATCGGCCGCTACCTGAGCAAGCCACCCCAGCGCAGCGATATACGAAGCGTCTATGCCGGATTGAGGCCGCTGGTAAAAGGCAACAGCAAGAAGACGGCGGAACTGCCGAGGGACCATCTTATCACGGTGTCGGACTCGGGTCTTATCACGATCGCGGGTGGCAAGTGGACGACCTACCGACGTATGGCGGAAGACACGGTGAACACGGCCATTGCAAAGGCGGGGCTTGCCGACAAGCCCTGCGTGACGGCAAATCTGCCGATCCATGGGTCGCTGACCGGCACGGTGCTGCAGCCGGGCGAACCGCTGGAAGGAGACCGGGAGCTGGCGATGTATGGCAGCGATGCCGTGGCGATCCGCGCGCTGATCAATGCCGATGCGGCGCTGGGCCCGGAGCATGGCCAGGGCCTTGGTGAAAAATTGCACCCCTCCCTGCCTTATATAAAGGCGGAGATCGTCTGGGCGGCGCGGGAAGAGCTGTGCATGACCGTTGAGGACGCGCTGAGCCGCAGGACCCGGGCCCTCTTACTGGACGCCCAGGCCGCCATCGACTGCGCGTCCGTTGTAGCCACGCTCCTGGCGCGGGAACTGGGCAGGGATGCCGCCTGGCAGCAGGCGCAGGTGGAGGAATTCCGTGTGCTGGCAAGCGGGTATCTGGCATAGAAGGCATGAATGCTTATATTTGTTTAAACGAACAGCCATATGACTCCTTTCTTCGGCGAATTCATCGGAACCGGCATGCTCGTCGTGCTGGGCCAGGGCGTGGTAGCCAATGTCGTCCTCAACAAAACAAAAGGTCAGAACAGCGGATGGATCGTGATCAGCTTCGGCTGGGGCATCGCGGTATTCGTGGGCGTATACAGCTCCGCCGCCGCCAGTGGCGCGCATCTGAACCCGGCGGTCACCCTCGCCTTTGCGACCCTTGGCAAACTGAAATGGGAGCTGGTGCCCGTCTATCTCGGCGGACAGATGCTGGGCGCCATGGTCGGCGCTACGGTGGCCTGGCTGGCCTATCGTCCTCATTTTGTGGCCACTGCCGACGCCGACGCCAAGCTGGCCGTGTTCTGCACGGGGCCGGCTATACGCAGCGCGGGCGACAACCTGCTGTGCGAGATCATCGGAACCTTTGTGCTGATCCTTGGCGTATTGTTTATCGCCAGCCCGTCGAACAGTCTGGGTGCGCTGGATGCGCTGCCGGTGGGATTGCTGGTGCTGGGCGTCGGTCTCTCGCTGGGCGGGCCCACGGGCTATGCCATCAACCCCGCGCGTGACCTCGGGCCGCGGATCATGCATACGCTGTTGCCCATCCCGCATAAAAGGGACAGCGACTGGGGCTATGCCTGGATACCCGTGCTGGGACCGCTGCTGGGGGCCCTGCTCGCGGCGGCGGCGTTTAAAATGATCTGATGGTCCTAAACAGATCCCGATATGTCCCTAAGACCGGGCTAACCCGCTGAACGTGCGGGCATAATAATTGCGGTATGCGCCCTCCGAAAAAGCGGAGACCGGGTCGGTCCCGCATGATCCGGGGAGTCCTACAAGCCACCCAGCGACCTCAGCTCCAACACATACACAAACGCTGGAAACCCATACTGCAAGCAGGCTGCGGTGAAATCCCGGAATCGCGGTCTGGGGTTGCGGTCTAGCGGGGCCGCAAGCCAATCGGGCCCTACCCTTTTCCTTTACCATGCAATATAGGTTAACTTTTAGAGGGCCTGGATTCCTGGGACTGTGGCGATTATTTCCCAAAAACCTTTTTACATTTAATTCTCTAAACTCCATTCCGCGATCCTCGAACAACATCTGACCCCCGGTCAAACTCTGAATTAGCAGAACTGTCAGTCAAATCTGACGGGACATCACCTCCTGGCTTCTGATTGGTATCCAATATTATAGCGAGAAAAAACAACCTTATGCCTATACCTGTCATCCCACAACCAAAAAGGGGGGCCGTCCGCGACGCCTCTACCACCGGAATGATCCATTCCCATGGATATCTTCCGGGCCGGGGACTCGAATCCGCCGGATGCTATCACACTCCGCTATTTCAGGACCAGCAATACCCCGATCTGCGCATCGGGCTGGGGAACTATTTTGTGCAGCACGACCCCGGCCGTGATCCCCGTGAGCAACAGGAGCCTGCGATCTGGCTGCAGATCGTGCTGAAGGGCAAGCTCTATTTCCAGCTGGAGGGCGTGGCGACGGGCGCAGGGACGGGCCGATCCATGGAGGAAGGGCAGTATAATATGTTCTGCATCCCAGGCGCGCACAAGATCGGCTGGTTTGACATGCGTAACAGCCATGTACAAACGCTGAATATTTATTTCTCTCCCCGCACCCTGCAACAGGCCGCCACCGGATTCCCCGCGCTGGCCGAACTCTTGCGGAACCATGAGAAGGGGCTGGTCTCGATGCTGAGCTGTTGTCCCGGACAGGTGGGGCCGCTGATGTTGCGGATGATCAGTGAGATCGTAAACTGCGGGTACGAGGGCGAGTTGCGGACAATCTATATGCAGACCAAGGTAACGGAGCTGTTGCTGCAGTCGATGGAAAGGATCAGCCAGCGGCCGGCGGAGAAGGACAGCCGTATCCATCTGAAGAAGTCGGATATCGAGAGCATCAAGGAGTCCAGGGACTGGCTGATGCGGCATATGGAAAATCCGCCCACCTTAAAACAGCTGGCGCATCATGCCGGTATCAATGACTTCAAGCTCAAGAAAGGATATAAGCAGGTCTTTGGCACTACGGTGTTCAGCGACTTCCACCGCGAGCGGATGGCGAGGGCGCGGAAATTCCTGCTGGAAACCGAGATGGCGCTGATGGAAGTGGCCATGTTGTCCGGCTATCAGGACGCCTCTAATTTTTCGAGGGCCTTCAAGTCCTATTTTGGGTTCACGGCTGGTGAGCTCCGGAAACATGCTTAGTTCAGCCCTTACCCGGGGGATCATGGACATCCATCTTCAGGCCGCCCGTGCCGGCGAGATCGCCTTGTCGCCGGAACTGCCCGCCAGCCTGCTGCCGCTGCAGGCGCCCGACAGCATCTGTTTTGGGGCGGCCGGCCCGTTCGGGCATGTGCTGTTCCAGGAACTGGATGGCGAGGGCATCTCCATCCGGCACAGCATCCTTTATTTCGAGGAAGAGGACGAGCTCTTTTACCGGAGCGAGGAGCCCGCGTTGCGGCTGCAGGTGGTGCTGAACAACAGCTATTATTCCGAGGCGGAGGGGCTGGGCGAGATCGTGCTGCATGAGCGGGGCTTCTCCCTGAACTATGTGCCCTTTGTCCATCAGCGGCTGGAGATGCATGCAAGAGATTCATACACGCATCTGTCCCTGTACTACCGGCCGGAGGACCTCGGGGCGTTGCAGAACAGTTTCCCGGGGCTACCGGAATTTCTGCAAAAGGTGCGGGCCGGGGAACCAAGCCTGTTCAATCTCCATTATTGTATTGCCAGGGGCGCGATGATGGCGCTGGTAAATAATATCCTCGAATGTCCGTATACGGGGATGGTGCGGCGGCTGTATCTCAACAGCCTGTCGATGGAGATCCTTGTGCTGGCGCTGGTGCGGATCGCGGAGAACCAGGATAAGCCGCCACCTCCGGCGGTGGGCAGGGAGGAGGCGGAGCGGGTGTATGCCGCAAAAGCAAAGGTGTTGACCAGGATCGAGGAGAATGTCACGCTGCCGATGCTGGCGGAGCTTACGGGACAAAGCCCCTATAAAATGAACAAGGACTGGAAGTCGATCTATGGCATCGGGGCGATGGAGTGGGTGCATGAGACGAGGATGGAGATCGCGCATCATCAATTGCAGGATCTGAAGCTCCCGCTGATAAAGGTTGCAAGGGCAAGTGGCTACACGACCGTCACGGCCTTTACGCTGGCATTCAAGAATTATTTTGGTTATAACCCGGGGTTCACCAGAAAAAGTGACCCGATTTGATGATTTATTATTTTTTTTATCCCGCATTCATAAAAAAAAGGCTATCTCCCGATAGTATCTTTATTTTGACAACGAGCGATTACGGAAGAAAGAATTACCAGTCACCGAGCATCTGAGAAAGCTTCCAAAGGATCCAGGATATAACAGGACGGAAGGATCTGATCATAGCACCACCCCATATATATAACCAACCTGGCATGCAGCCTGCGTCGGGCCCGAGTTCACTTGATAAAAACGGGACCCGTGGTACACGGACGGTCACACATACACATCGAGGCCTTGACCGGGCTGCAGCCTTTTGGTTATTTTACTCCAAATTAAACCGCCTTTATCAATTTTATTTTTTATTCTATTTTTTATCCCGCATTCATAACAAAATAAATTAACGTCGATGTATATTCGACATCTGGTCTGGAAATAAGATCTAACCAAGTTTTTGTAAACCTTATTTGTATGCATGAGACTCTTCCATCGCCTGGGATCGGTGCGTCCGTACGCCGAACCCCCAAACATGTCAAACGCCCTCCCCTTTATAGTCCCATCCGCAGATTGTCCATTATCATTCCCGTATATAACGAGGCATCGACCATTTCCGTCCTGCTGGACAAAGTGAGCGATGTGGAATTGATCTGTCATATCGAGAAGGAGATCATCGTCGTCAATGATTGCTCGAAGGACGATACCGACCTCATGATCAAGGAATATATGATGGACAACCCCCAGGCCCCCATTCAATATTTCTGCCAGCCAGAGAACCAGGGCAAGGGTGCGGCCGTGCATGCAGGGATCCAATACGCGAGCGGGGATTATATCCTGATCCAGGATGCCGATCTGGAATACGATCCCAAGGAATACAATATATTGTTGGAGCCCATTCTCACGGGCTATGCGGATATCGTGTACGGCTCCAGATTTATGGGCGGCAACCCGCATCGGATCCTTTTCTTCTGGCATACGCTGGGGAATAAGTTCCTGACCTTTATCAGCAATCTTTTTACCAACCTGAACTTAACGGATGCACACACCTGCTACAAACTTATGCGGACCTCGATGCTGCGAGAAATACCCATGCGGGAGAAAAGATTTGCCTTTGACGCCGAGCTGAATGTCAAGGTGTCGAGGATCCCGGGCATCCGGATCTACGAAGTTGGCATCTCCTACTATGGACGCACCTATGCAGAGGGCAAGAAGATCCGATGGCGGGATGGGGTGCGGAGCATCTTCTGTCTGTTGAAATATTCCTTGTCCGACCGCAAACCAATCAGTATTATCCAGGAACCTATCTATCATGAATCCATCCACTGAGATATCGTTTATCAAATTCATCTGGCAGCCGGAGAACCGGAAGACCTTGCTGAAGGCGCTGGGGATCACCGTAGTGCTATTTATTGGGTTCAAGCTGCTCTACCCGTACCCGGATTTCTTTTCAGATAGTTATAGTTATCTGTTTGCGGCCTATGCCAACCTGGATATCAGTATCTGGCCGATCGGGTATTCGAAATTCCTGAGAGCCTTTCATCATATCACCTATTCCGATACGGCCCTGGTAGGGGTGCAATATTTACTGGTACAACTGGCAGCTCTTTACTTATTCTTTACAATCCTTTATTTCTATACGGTCAGCGCATTTACCCGGCGAGTGATTTTTATCTTCCTGTTCATTAACCCCCTAACCCTATATCTCTGCAATACGATCAACAGCGATGCGCTGTTCGGAGCGCTGAGCATTGCCTGGTTCACACAGTTGCTATGGATCGTTCAGCGGCCGAGGGTGTGGATGATTTTTAGTCAGGCGGTGTTATTGTTCCTTTGCTTTACCATCCGAAACAATGCCTATTATTATCCCCTGGTGGCGGTGGTGGCTTTTTTGCTGAGCCGGCGGGGCCGCTGGTATAAGTTGGGCGGGATCGTCATGCCGTTGTTCCTCTTGGTGCCTTTTATCTTGTGGACTCAGAATAAGGCCTACCAGTTGACAGGCACGAGACAATTCTCGCTATTCACGGGCTGGCAGCTTGCGAATAATGCGTTGTATATCTATGACCAGGTAAGTGTGGACCCCGATGAGCTGCCGACACCGCAGGCAAAGGAGCTGAATAAGATCTCTGTTGAATTTTTCAGGCACGTAAAGCCGGATGTATACCGAGATGTGCTGGAATCCTATGTTGGCAATTTCTTTATCCGGCAGCCGGAGGCACCCCTTAAGACCTATTATAGCAAATACTATCAATCAAAGACCGAGCTGGAAGGCGTAGCCAAATGGGGCAAGGCCTCGGCTGATATGGAACCATTCGGGAAAGTGATGATCCTGCATAATCCTATTGCATATATGCGATATTTCGTCTGGCCTAATGTCTTCCACTACTTCGTACCGCCACTTTCGCACTTGGAGCAATACAATTATGGAGAAAATAAGGTAGAGCCGATTGCCAGTTTCTGGTTCCATTATCCCAGCACCAAGCTCAGGTCATGGTCCACGGGTTTCCAGGGGATCATTCTCCTACCCTTTACCGCCTTCTTTCTATTGTTCAACGGGTATTTTATATGGCAGCTCTGGGTATTCACGAGGAGAAGGGGATTCAGGGACAAGAGCCTGGGCGCGGGCCAATGGATAACCCTAGCCTATCTCGTACTAAATTTTGGGTTCAGCCTGGTAGCCACGGTGAATATCCTGCGCTATCAGTTCCTACCAATGGTCATACTGCTATCCTTCGCTCTGTTGGCCAGCGATTGGCT
Source organism: Puia sp. (assembly GCA_035317125.1). Classification (GTDB taxonomy): domain Bacteria; phylum Bacteroidota; class Bacteroidia; order Chitinophagales; family Chitinophagaceae; genus Puia. Next base: position 15,919 of record DATHHO010000072.1, on the reverse strand, counting down.
GGAGGAGGTGGTCGGGCAGGAGAAGAAACAATTCAAGGCGAAGCCGGAGAACAGCGCGCTGTATCGGGTGAAACAACGACAAATCTTATGAGCACGAACCCCACGATATTGGAACAAACTAATAACTCTACAACCAGTCTGGTGCATCATGGCGAAGCCAGGAAATTTAACCAATGGCTGTTTGAAAGGGCTAAGAGCTATGTCAAAGGTAGTACTCTGGAAATAGGAAGTGGAACAGGGAATGTCTCAGAGCTATTCATCAAAAACAAGCAGCCGCTATATCTCAGCGATCCTAAGGACCAGTATTGCCGACTGCTGAATGAGAGGCATAAGGAAGAATCCATGGTGCGAGGAGTCCTGCAGATCGATCTAAAGCATCCCGAATTTGAAATACAATGTGCAGAACTATTAGGAAGGTTCAGCACTGTGGTTGCCATGAATATCGTGGATAAGGCATCTATCGTCAACGCAAAATTATTATTAAGGATAAGAGGGCATCTTATCTTATCACTACCTGCCAATACAGCACTTTTTAACGGATTAGGGCAGGGATTCGAAAAGTGGCGGAGCGAAAATTATGCATCCATTCAAAAATTAATTTCCAAAGATTTCGAGATCATCCGGACGGCCTATTTCAACCTTGTAGGGATCAGCGGCTGGTGGCTGTCGGGAGATGAGTTAAAGAAAAGGGAATTAGCGAAGGATCAATTAGGCCAATATGAAAAACTAGTATCTGTATTCCGAATCACGGAATCGATGGTATTCAACCGGGAAGGTTTATCCGCAATCGTAGTCGGAAGGAAACAATAAAATCATTCATTCATAAAGTTATCGCCAAGAGCAAGCAAGCGATCATTATCGGAGCAGGGCCCGCGGGACTGACACCAGCCTACGTACTGTTGCAGCGGACCGATATCATATTAGTAAACACGATTAAAGGCTACCATCTTCGAATAAAAAACTAAATACTACTACTATGGAAAGAAAGATGCTAATTTCAAGTATCTCATATTTATTCGTCTTATTATTCTTATATACAGCGGTCAGTAAAATACTAGACTATAATCATTTTAAAAATCTATTACGCTACTCTCCGTTGTTGAGAAACTCAGCTTCAATTGTCGCGGTTTTTCTCCCAGCAATGGAAATATTACTCGTTTTATTTCTATTAAATCCAAGATCACTAAAATGGGGGTTATATGGTTCTTTTATTTTAATGATATTATTCACCTTTTATGTCGGCTACATGCTTGCCTTTGTTTCAAAGCAATCACTTCCTTGTTCCTGTGGAGGCATATTGAAGCAAATGTCGTGGCGGCAACATCTGATATTTAATATTGCATTTACTTCTCTGGCCTTAGTCGGCATTTGGCTAAATAGAAAGCAATTTCGGGAGGAGATGGAAAGAATAACTAAAGCAACATATGCTTAAAATAGCACATAATATCTATTTATGAAACAAATAATTTATTTAGTCATTTTTGGTGGTCTATCAGCCTGCGCTTTAAAAACTGAGGAAAAGGGTGATTTACCCTCGTTTAACTTGTTACTCGTTGACAGTACAACAGTGTTGAATACAAGTACCATTCCAGACGGGAAAACTATTTCGCTTCTTTTCTTCAGTCCCGACTGTGAACACTGTCAGGAGGAGACGGAAAGTATCATAAAAAATATGAACTCCTTAAAAAATGTACAGTTTTATTTTGTTACAATAGATCCTTTCGACCGCCTCAAAATCTTTAATCAGTACTATCAATTATCTCAGTACACAAATATTATTTTAGGGAGAGATTATACATTTTCATTTCCAAAATATTTCGACATAAAAACTACCCCCTTCCTAGCTATTTACAATAAACACAAACAATTGAAAGTTGTGTTAAAAGGAGCCTTCAAAGTGGGTCGCATCATTGAAGAGATAAATAAACTATAAGGGCTTTAGAGCTTTAACTTAGATTGCAATTTTTCATTATATGCACAATGTATTTAGCCTTACCGATCTAGAGACAACAAACAGTTTGGAGTCCATACCCCAAAAAGCAAAAGAGTGTTCTGATATTCTAGAGTCTTTCGGACTCGAATATATAAAAGCTGACCATTATCTACAGATTGGACAAATCACCCGTGTGCAAGGATGGATATTACACTTATCCATTATAAGAACTCAACTGATAAATCTATTGGAAATAGTCATTCCTCAGTTAATTCAGGCAAAAGTAGCATTTAAAATTGCTAGAAATAAACAAATCGCAAAGTTTTTGGTTGATGGTAATCTAGGCTACACACAGATTGGAAAGGTGATATGTATCTATTCGCAAAATGACGAAGAAACATTGGAGTTAGCAAAACAATTGATCCAATTGACACACCAATTCAAGGGGCCAACTATTCCCACTGACATTCACTTAGGCGGGATAGTATATACCCGATATGGCAGCTTTAACCCAATATTATCGCCCGATGCAAGCGGCAAAACTAGCAGGTTTATATATAATAATATCGGTGAATTAGTACAAGATATATATGCCATACCCTTTGTTCTTCCCAAAGAGGTAAATTGGCCATTTACCAAAATAATTGAACCGGCTATCCCCATAAGCAAGAAACTTTGGAATGATAAATATAAGCCAATTTCCATTATTAAACCTGATGCTAAGGGTAGGGTATTAAAAGGGATTTACCTAAAAAAACTCTTTATAGTCAAACCTTGTCTAATCAAAGAAGGAAAAAGCAATATGTGGGTAGACGAAGAAGGAAGGGATATTCAAGACAGATTAAAATGGCAACATGAATTGTATAATGATCTAAAAAATGATATCCCGATACCAGAAATATTCGATCTTTTCAAAAAAAATGATGATTTGTACCTAGTAATGCAGTTTATAAATGGTAGTAGTTTAGAAAATATTCTATTATCTATATATGAAAGAAATAGTTGGCCTCGGCTCTTGATCTCAAAAAAAATAGGTTTGCTAAACTATTTATTGAAAATCATTGATATAATTGAAAAGCTACATCAAAAAGGTTATATCCATCGTGATATAACACCCACAAACTTCTTAATTGATAAGAATAATCGAGTCTTTATGATCGATCTCGAGCTCGCCTACTGTGTAAGTCGCAAAAAACCAGACCCCCCCTTTAAGCTGGGAACTTTTGGATTTATGTCGCGCGAACAATATGAACGACAAGTACCAACTATAAAAGAAGATATTTATGGGTTGGGGGCTTTAATGGTCCTATTTTTTACAGGATTAGCTCCTACAAAGTTTGATACCAAAAACATTATTGATCTACGAAAAAATCTCTACTACTTTATAGATAGTTGGATGTTAGTAGATACATTAGCAGATTGCTTAAGTAACGAGCCTCACGAAAGACCAACCCTAAGCATTATTAAGAATAGTTTGGAAAACTTCAGGAAAGAATTAACAACTCATCCTCTGCAAAAAGATAGTCTATCTATCCCCGAAAAACCAAGTGAAAATAAATTGAATGACTTAATCAACAATGCAATAAAAGGTTTGACTAACCCCGTATTACTAACTTCAGATCATTTATGGGTATCTCCATCAGTACAAGAAGATAAATGGATTGGCAATGAACAAGTAGAGCTAAATTATAATGGAGGAATTCATGGAGGAATGGCAGGCATATTATATACGTTAGCCATAGCAAAAAGGCTTGGATATTGTATTGATTGTTGCGCAGATGGATACTATAAAAGCTGGAAATATATACAAGATAATTATTTAGACCAGCATTCCAATACTAAGCTTGGTCTGTATGATGGGACGGCCGGTATAGCTTTAGCCATTCACGAAGGAATGAATAGTGGGTTATTATTTTATGACTTGCGGTTTTCAGAATACTTGAATCTGTGTTTTTCCTCTACAAGCAATGCTTTTGACATGGCTACAGGAATAGCAGGACAAGGCATCGCCTTACTTAGGTGTAGCGATCAACTGAACACTGATTTTAGTCAAGCTCTATTAAAACTCTGGATAGATAAATTGCTCACCAATCAGCGCAAGAATGGATCATGGGGTTTAATACAGCCTCCAGTCAAAAAATATGAAAAACAAATTGGATTGTCACATGGCGTTGCTGGCATCATATGTTTCCTTGTTGCTTACTCATTTCGATATCCAGCTGTGAATCTAGAGATACCCATAAAAAAAGGAATGAGTTGGTTGATTAAAGAATTAAATAAGGCAAAAACAAATTATTACTGGTATACTTCAATAACAAAGTCTGTTAATTCATGGAACTCAAGTATTGGAGCGCCAGGAATTTGCCTGTCGTTTATTAAGGCTTTTGAACTTTTAAGGGATCCATTATACAAAAAAATAGCAGAAGAGCTATTAGCCAATTTACCTCCCAGGCCAGTTCATAATGATTTTACCCAGGTATGTGGTCTATCGGGGTTAGGTGAACTATATCTAGAAGCTTATCGTGTCTTTAAAACAGATGAATGGCAGCAACGCGCCGATTGGATTGTAAACATTTTCACACATACTTTCTTGGAAAAAGAAGATGGATTAGGATATTGGTCGATGACTGCCAATCCTGACCCAGTCGCAAGTCTGATGCTGGGTTCATGTGGTGCCATCCATCTTTTAATGAGATATCAAATGCCAAATAAATTGGGTTATCCATTATTGTCGGATTAAATATATTTAAAATGAAAGTGAGATGAGTAAAAAATCGACAAAATTGAGACCACTCTCAAGAAAGGTAATAAAATGTTAAAAGCAAATATAAATAACTAAAATACCGTAATAAGAAGTATTCATTTATTCTTAAAGGCAACTTGTCATGACACACTCGACAGATAGTTTAATACCTACTGCCCATTTGTCGAGTTATATAGAGGTAGGTAATAATTTTTAACCTAAAGTTTTTCTAGCTTTTTGAATTTAAAAAGCGAACACAATTATGAAAAGAAGTAAAATTTTCCTCGGAGTCACTACCTGTCTATTAGCTGTTGCAGGCGCATTTGCAAGTAAAGCAGGCACTAACAAGTTTATCGCAGCTACGTTTTACACATCTGCAGGTACATGTGTGCAGTATACAGCACCAGATTGCAATAACACAGCCACTGCTATTTGTAAAACTGCAAATAACGTTAAAACCCTTTACACCTCACAGGATGCTGGCGTCCACTGTAGAGTTCCACTACATAAGACTCTCTAATTAAACAATAAAGACTAGTGGCAACCGCTGCTAGTCTTTATTTATTTTAAACAAATTTCACCTAAAAACTTTAACTTATTTGTCCTTAGAAACTATTCATTTTGATAATTAATTTTCGGAGCCTTTATCACCAAAACCTTCATTTCCCTTTCTCCTTTTACTAAATCCAAGCCATTCAATTTTAAAGCCATTTTGACATCAGACAACCTAGTCCAAATGCAATTCATAGTTATATCTATATTACTATTAATATCTGTTTCATCTATAAATGGAGGTTCGCCTTGGTAATAATTAGCAATCCTTGTAAGAAGAATACTAATAGGGCAATTGGTAGCTTTCCATTGGGTAGAATTTCCATTGTAATAAGGGGGTTCCCCTTTTGATTTAAGCTTTATTCTTGCTTCTTCGGTTGCAACGAGTCTCCAATATGGCATTCTTCTAACTTCAATATCTATATCAAATCCAAAGTAGTTCTTCAGTTCTCGTTGCATGACTTCCATCAGATATTTTCTCCCGATTCTTGACACCGCTACACTAAGACTATAGCAATACAAGTTCTGTCCCGTACCCCAATCAGATTGAAAAAGCGAGGTGTCATCCGCTTCCAATATAGGAATCATCCAGAATTTTCCGTTGAGCGAATCTAGAAAAGACCAACTAAATTTACCCACATAGGCATACATATACAACATCCTAAGGTCCGCTTTTATCACTTCAAATCTTCCGTATTCATTCACCGGAAAAATCGCACTAGGCAATGAATTAATTCCCGTCGAAAAGGTCCATCGTGAGAGCAGAGATCTATAAAGAAAATTACTATCCACCCCTCCATTGCCGTTAACTAAAAAAGGCTTACTAGCATTATACTGAAATAAGCCTCTTTCTTCATTACGTCTATATGCAGGTGGGATTACAGGCCTTATTCCTGCAAGAAAATCAGTCAGATTCTTAGAAGTTAAATGATCAGTTATACCTCTAACTATACCATTCGGGTCAATAATGACAATATAAGGAGTCCCCCAAATACCAAAGCGATTATATAAAGCTGAATCAAAAGCACATGGCATTTCCAAATTTTCAGCTTGCCGCAATTTATTATACATCGAACCAATCTCATTTTCCTTATCTTGAAAACCAACCATCATAAATTGTACCCTGCCTTCAAATATTTTTTGTACAGCGCTGATTTTGGGAAAACTCTCCATGCAAGATATACACCCTTTATTCCAAAAATCAAGGATTAACCATTTTCCCCTAAAGTCTTTCAGCATCCCTGTCTTTCGGGGATAATATTCAATGTTTCGTAATATAAAATTAGGACAAGATTTGCCTACTTCTGGTAAAAATGAGTTTTTAGAATTTATTTGTGCTTTAATATTTGATATTAATGACGCTATCACTAATATTATTGTGATTTCTTTTTTCATTATTGTTATAGCTTTCCTTTTAACTACTTTTCTTGACATCTCATCTACCCATTAAGTCATAAACCCATGCGTAATTCTCCACTTTTAAATCTTAATTTATTAGGCAAAAGGCTGATGCTTAGCAAGGCTTTTTATGGCTCCAAATCATTACTTCAAAAGTAAAGTCAGTAACCAAGATTCTGAGTTAGATAAATATCTGTTAACAAATCTGAAGGGGGAATAGGGTATAATTGTTGATATGAATTCCAAGTCCCTCCTTTTTGTGGTGTCACTGCGCCCATCACCGTATCCACAATATTGAATCTTTTTAAATCCAACCATCTGTGGCCCCATTCAGTAAACAATTCCACCTGCCGTTCATGAGAAATGGCTGTTAAAAGCTGTTGTTTTGTATTAGCTGTAGTATTGGGAATCCCCGCCCTGTTTCGAATAGCATTCAGATCGGAAGCTGCCCCTTCTATATTAGATTGTTGCACCCTCGATTCTGAACGAATTAAATATTGTTCAGCTAGGCGTAATACCATAGAATATTCAGTAATTGTACTACCTATTCGTATCTTATACTTGAACGGGTAATAATATGTTACTCCTGAAACGGTAATACTCTTAACCCAATTTAGCTTCCTATTATCACCTGTTTCAAAATTATTGAGAAATTGGCTACTTAGAGCTACAGCTGAAGGGGCAGCTGCTAATATTAAAAAGTTTCCTTCTGGTGTATTATTCTTTGATGGCTGAGAAGGCATCAATTGCCAAATGGCTTCAGTGCTGTTCTTTAAAAATACACTGTCTAGGTCGACCTTCAAGCTAAATTTTGCTACATTATTAATCACAGATGTAGCTTGGGTCTCAGCCTCTACATAGTCGTTCGTATATAAATAGACTCGTGCCAATAAAGCAGTTGCCGCCCATTTTGTAGGCCGCACCCTATCTACAGTAACAGACGTGTCCGTGGCATCTAGGTACTCACTATTTAATAATTTCTGTGCATCTTTCAGGTCTGCAATAATTTGTTGATAGACCAGCGATCTGGATGCCCGAACTATTGTTGATGTTATTTTGTAATTGGTACTGGTAACAAGGGGCACGTCTCCATATAAATTACTCAAATAAAAATACCAGAAAGCGCGAACGAATTTTGCTTCGCCAATAAGCTGGCTCTTTATCTCGGCTCCCACATTATTTGAGCCTTGCAAGCCTTCAATAATTGCATTTTCTTGGCTAATATAGTTATATACCTGGGACCAAATACCTATTCCGCTTGCATCGCTATTCGCGTTAAGTGAATTTTTATATAAATCAATATAGATTGAGCTGTTAGAAAAATTAATGAACTCGTCGGAAGACAATCCTGTCGCCCTAACAATTGCATTAGAATTCATTTGCAGATAAACGGCTATTTGAGCTGCTGTCGCCGTGTTGCTATTGTTAAAAACACTGGCCGTTACCAATTGTGTGACTGGTGGATTTATTTCTACAAATTTCTTGCACGAAGATAATGTAAGAAGCAATAGGCTATTATTGATAAATTTCTTATATAGGCGAAACATAAAATAAATTTTATAATACGATTTGAATACCAGCAGTAATCATTCTTAAAGGCGGCAATGACAAACCTTGTGTTTCAGGATCTAGCCCTAAATATTGAGTAATGGTAAATAAGTTTTGTCCCTGAACATATATCCTTACATTTTGAAAATGTGCTCTTTGTCGCCACCTTTCCGGCAAATTATAACTTATGGCTAGGTTTTTCAATCTTATGAATGATGCGTTACAAATAATGCCATCACTACTATAATTATTACCATTATAGTTGTTATATGCTGTATTAGCTAGAGAACCCCCTCCTGTTGAAAATTGTTCAACATTTGAAATATCTCCTATTTTTTGCCAACGCCCTAAGACATATGTAGGTTCATTTTGCAATACTGAGGTTCCTGGAATAAGGAAATTACTCTGATAGTTATGACCCATCTGTTTAACAAATTGGAAAAAAATATCTAGCTGTATTCCCTTAAAAGAAAAACTATTTTGAATGCCCCCAAAATATTTTTGCGTTATTGGCTTTGTTGATAGATAGTCTAGGGAAGTAAATTTACCATCATGATTAACATCTTCAAAAGTGTATACTCCAGTTTGTGGATCAACCCCTGTATAATGCAATACTTTTTGAATAAATAATGATTGACCAATTACGTAGGCATTGGCATACGATGAATTTACTAAACTTGGATATGCAATTAATTTATTTCTGGGAATAGTTAAGTTAAGAGAGCTTGTCCAAGTGAAGTTTTTTGTTTTAATATTGGTGCTATTAAATTCAACCTCTATGCCGGTATTCTGAATAATAGCGGGCAAATTAGCCTGTACGGACGTGTAACCAGTAATACTAGGTATAGCGTATCTAACTAATTGGTTGCTTGTACGATTCCGGTAATAGCTTACATTCAACAATATTCGATCTTTAAAAAACCCAAGTTCTAGAGCCGATTCCATTTTTTTAACCAGTTCCCAACCAAAATATGGATTAGCTATCCGAGTAGGAGATAAACTTGTGAGGCCTTGATATGCAATTGAAGAAGCCGAGTACGTACTCAGATATTGATAATCTGTAATTTGGTCATTGCCTGTGCTACCATAGCTCGCTCTTAATTTACCAAAACTTAAGAATGACAAGTTGCTTTGAATAAAATGTTCTTTGGAAAATACCCAACTTGCGCCAATAGCTCCGAAATCACCAAACTGATTCCCTGATCCAAAGCGGCTGCTGCCATCCCGGCGTGCGGTAAGATTGATTAAGTATTTTTCCTTTAAGTTATAGTTAATCCGACTAAACACAGCATTATAACTGTATTGGGTATAGTTGCTTCCTGCTATACCTACTGAAGAAGCGGCAGCAATATTTGGGATTAATGCATCGCTGGAAAATCCATATGCATATTGCGCTACAGAGGTTTGACTATTTTGTTGAAAAGTCGTCCCTAGCAAAATATCTAATTTCCCTTGTCCTAATCTTGGCTCAAAATCAATCTGTGGTTCAATGATCGAAGATTTAACATTTGTAGTAGCAAAATCATTTTCCCTATAGGATGGATTGTTATTATTTGGAGGAGCAAAAGAAGTGCCTGGAATTTCATTGAATTGATTCATTTGAATATGGTTATATCCAAAATTACTTTTTAAATGGAGACCTGGTAATAGTTCGTAGCTTAAATTAAGATTACTCAAAAGATTTTCTGTCACCGCTTTCGCAGTTCTTAATACAAACAAAAAAGGGTTTCCATTTGGCCAGCTATTATTCGCCCAGTTTAAATTTTTATTGGCGTCATACAGGGCGGGAGCGTCGGGTGGAAGTGTAATATTACTAGTCAAATCAATACTCGGTAAATTACTATTATCATTCAAGTAATTTGCCGAAAAATTTGCATGAAATTTTTGGCTGAAGGATGTATGGTTTAGATTAAAATGTACAGAGCTTTTTTGATCGGCAGAATTTCCTGGGAATACGGTTGTTTGTTTACTGTAGCCTCCTCCTATTACAAATTGTGTATTTGAATTGCCACCAGATAGCGACCCTTGCGCATTAGTAAACTGAGCAGTGCCGCCAAAAAATACTTTTTGCCAATTAGTATATCGGGACGTGTCCCATGCTCCATTCACATCATAGTCGTTTGGTCCAGGTGTATTGCCATCATTTTTAAATGCTTCGCTACGCATAGCTAAATATTGCTGGGTATTCAGCATATCCAGCATATGAGTGACAACACCGGTACCAGTATAAACATTGACATCAAATTTAGTTTTACCCGCTTTTCCTTTTTTAGTAGTAATTAGTATCACACCATTGGCGCCACGAGAACCATAAATTGCAGTTGCATCAGCATCTTTTAACACATCAATGCTTTCAATATCTGATGGGTTTAGGCTATTAAACGGGCTCATGCCTTTCTCCGCCCCAGCTCCTGGAGAACCAAGCGCACCTCCTCCAATACCATTACTTGTTAAACTGTTAGAGGCACCCCCACCAAGAAAAGTGTTTACAACATTGTTAGTTGCAAAAGGGACACCATCTACAATATATAACGGATTGTTCCCTTGAGCAATACTGTTTTGGCCGCGTAGCCGAACTATAAAACTTGCACCGGGTATTCCAGACGCTTGCGATATGTATAATCCAGGTACCCTCCCTTCCAGCGCCATAATCGGATCCGTTACCGGCTGCTTCTGAATATCCTCCCCTTTCACCGTTGTTACATTTCCCGTATTCAATCTCTTTGTTGTATTATAATACCCTTTTACCACCGTCTCATCCAATCCACTTATGGCTGCCTTCAAAATCGCATTAATTTCAAGTGGTTGGTCACTGATAGTGACTTCACGCCGAAAGGTCTCGTACCCTATAAAAGATATTTCCATCGTATACTTCCCCTTTGGAAGATCCGGCACCACAAATCCCCCGTCTGCACCAGTTGCAATGCTCCTCCGGGTCTTTCCGCTGATCAAGGTGACCGTAGCCCCCGACATCGGCAACCCTGCCTCCGTTTTCACCTGCCCTTTAACCTCCGTGCTTTCTCGCATGACAGGCGCCAACTGTGCCACTATCTTCGGCGCCTGCCTTTTGATAATAGCGATCGTCGTATTGACAATCTTGAAATCCAGCGGTTGATCCCGCAGGCATTCCTTCAGGACCACATCAAGATCCGCGTCCTTAACGTCAAAAGTGGCGCTCCGGCCATTGAGGAGGTTCAGGTCGTAAAAGAAGGCATAGCCCGTCTGTTTCTCGATCAGCGAGAACACTTTCTGCAAGGGCATGTCCTTGACAGAAAGGGTGACTTTCTGGCTCAGGCTACGCGCACTGACGTGCATGCATATGGCGGTCAATAAAATAGCGGCCATTTTCATAACCAGGAGCGTTTGGTTTGTGGGTCGTCGTATGGGGCATGGGGAGTTAGCCCCGGCGGCCTTATTTTTCATTATCTTTGGCTTGGTTGGGTTTAAAACAAGAATGTGTCAGTCTTGAAGGACAGGTATATTCGAGGGTTAACCCAGCGACAGGTTGGTGAGAACTTTCCTGTGGACCGGAGTGCGCGAACACTACCGGTCTTTTTATTGGATCACCCTTTAAGAATGCTCATTCTATGTGGGATGGAGCGGGAATTTTATGTAGATCTGTTGCATTAGACAGTGGTTTTATTGAATGAATAATTTGCCGAGTTGTTACGAAAGACTATCCTGGAAAGCAGGATTAATCCATGAAGTATTCTCATAGGACATTTTTGCCCGTTTTGAAAGTACATACGAGAAAAAATGGTCAGATGGCGTTAATTAGCGATCGTTTTTTGTGAGACAGCAAGCTCTAATAGATGGGTTTAAAGTGGGTCGGCAACAACATTCACAGCATTAAGGTTTGAAGAATAGGAGGAGGCTTAATAGCTAAAGGGGTTTGATCAATGAATGTTTTATAATAAAGTGGGCAATTACAGCGCCACGTTGAATTGCATCTCTGCTACAGGCAAGCACATTTCATCTGTACAAGCTTGAAAGGCGATCGAGCCGGTAAGATTGATCTTGACCCCAGGAGCTCTCAGCGCCACACGCTGCACAAAGTCTACTTTGCCGGCATACTGAAATTGCTCGATTCCTAGCGCCTCGATGGAATATTTCTCCTTCTTTCCGAATTCGGCGGGAGAGCCTTCCATTTTCACCAGGGGGTTCTTGTTGAATTTAATCTTTGTCGGTAACGAAATTGCGTCTTTAGGTTGTTGCTGGGCGTAGATATGCCAGCCTTCGGCAATGCTGGCGGTCATATGCACCTCGTAGGTCTTTTCATCCAGCTTCTGTGTTGAATAATTCCATTTTACAGGGCTGTCCTGGGCCCGGGATATACCGGTAAGACCCAGCATCATTACTACAAGTAATTGATTTCGCATACTTTTTTGCCTTAACATTTAAAAAAACCCGTTGCTACAAATCCTTATAACTTAGCCGGTCAGCGCGTCACGATCAGCTTCCTGCCCTCGATCCGACAATTAATATCACTCGTCTTTAAGATCTCAACTACTTCAGAAAGATGGAGATTCCGGTTCATCTTCCCGCCGAAGGACCTGACCGGCATGGTCCCTTCATAGTTCACTTCGACATCGTACCAGCGGCCGATCTGCCGCATGACCGCAGGTATATCTGCATTATCGAAATTAAAAAATCCGTTCTTCCAGGCGATCACCGCGTCTATATTCACCTCATCCGTCAATTTCAGCCCCGAGGCGTTAACCAGGGCCTGTTGGCCGGGCTTCAGGATCGAATGTTTATCTCCCCAGAAGACCTTAACTCCACCAGACAGCAGGGTGGTCTTGACAGCACTCTCATTTGCATAAGCCATCACATTGAAGCTGGTACCGAGCACATCAATTTTCATATCATTCACCCTTACCTCAAAAGGTCGAGCCGCGTCTTTTGCTATTTCGAAATATGCCTCTCCGGTAAGCTCTACCTCCCGGGTATTCCCTGCAAAAGAAGTTGGGTAACGCAGTGAGCTGGCATTGTTCAGCCAGACCCTGGACCCATCAGGCAGGACTACCTGGAACTGGGCAGCAGGGGGGGTTGTAAGGGTGTTGAAAATCGTCTGACCGGATCGATCATTCAATTCGTTATCAGCAAGTTTATTATACGCCAATTGACCATTACCAATCTTTTCTATACGGGTATTCCCCTGCTGCGCTATGACGCCTTTACCCGCGCTGTCGAGTACGATTGTCGAGCCATCCGACAGGGTCAGAATGGCCTTATTCGTGCCAGGGGCAATGTCTTTGGGAGAAGCCGAATTAACGGCGGCGATGGGAGAATTGGCCGATCTTGCAGTGCCATATTTCATCCACATCCAAGCGCTGGTTGCAATCACGACGACCACTGCTGCTGCAGCCACATAACGCTGCCAGCCGATATGCATACGACTTGGCATCGTCACCGGCATGGAATCAGGATCGTTGGAAATGATGTTGAGCAGCTTATTCCATTGTGCATCTCTGCCACTCTCCATCCGCTGCATCAACTCCAGCCTTTCGGCGACATAATCTTCATCTGAAAAACGTTCAAAGAGCGTCCGGTTATTCTCAGATTTACCCAACCATTCATTCAATTCCCACATATCAGAGGAATTTAGCCCTCCTTCATTGTAGTATCGAAATATCAGATTGGCAATTCGTACAAAATCCTCCGGCATCGAAAAATATTTTAAAAAAATCTCCCTTTAATGAGTACAAAGTCCTGATTCACCGTCTTATCACCTATTTCAAAGACGGTGAAAACACCCGATTAACCACCCATTGAAAATGATTTTTCAGGAATATTTTTTCTTTTTTGTCGTTTCGGGTCATTTTCGGCTTTTCTTATCCAAACTTCTCTCTTGCGGGGTCTTTAACCAGGCGCAGTCAACATGGTCAAAATCGCTTTTCATTTTTATACATCGCAAAAGATGAGCATGTGGATTACATTTATGGTCTTTCAAGACCGTAAATAAATTATTTTTTCTTACCTTGCCCAGACTTTGACTCACAATTAAATGGAACTTGAAATATTATAGAATTTAGAAGAATTTGCAATCTGCATTTGTTTATAAGTGGTAACATTTATAAATTGTTGAGGAATTGACTTAGTTCAAACGGTTAATCCCATTACGATACTTGGCACAATTATTCTATATCTAGTTAAAATATTACCCTGTTTGTAGAATTTTCCTGTGTCACATCTACATATAAACCTGTTCTTAACAGTAAATTCATCGGTTGGGATTTTACGGATTGGATACTTATTATATCATTGTGGTCACTTCATATCCTGTCAATCGCCTCCTGTTTGCTCTGCCGTAATACTTAAACCTTATTGTATCAGCTTCCCCTACCTGGAAGTACGAGAGGGATAAATCACCTGTCGTTAAATGGGTGGATAGCCTTATTTAAGTGACGTTCATTATGATAGGTAAAAAGTATGAGGAATAAGCAATCGACATACGAATTTTCAATCGACCGCTTTGCAAAAGGGGACAAGCATGAATTCAAACATGTTTATGAACTCTATTATAATGTGGTGTTTACATTCATCTTCAGCCTGGTCAAGAACGAGGCGGAAGCCCAGGACATCGCCTCAGATGGATTTGTCAAGCTATGGAAGCTACGCACTAACTTTAAAAATCTCAATAATATCAAGGGATTTCTCCTCATAACAGCCCGTAATGCCTCTTACGATCATTTCCGCCATATCCAAAGATTAAGACTGGCACATAAAGAGATCCTGCATCTATCAGACGAAGAAGTTCCGGAAAATGATGCCATCGATGCCCTTGTCTTCAGCGAACTGGCCTGTCAGATCGAAGACCTCCCTTCAAGATGCAAGGAAATATTCAAACTGCTCTTTTTTCAGAACTTGAACACCGCGGAAGTCGCCGTGCAGCTTAACATCAGCAGACAGACCGTTCTGAACCAGAAGGCAAATGCCATCAAACTCCTCCGGTCTGCCCTTCTGAAAAAAGCCTTATTGCCAGTGACAGCAGTATTGCTCTTTTTCTTCAGCATGATCAGTCCTGTTTTCCTCAAGGCGTAAATATCTTTGCAATTTCAAAAAGAATACTATTTCCAATAGGTGGGAGAACTGGAAAAATAGTCAAAAACATTGTCAAAAAAATGGAGGTGCTTTTCAAAAACGAAATCCGGACGAATAGTATACTTTTATCGTTATTTATTCCATAAGAACCCCCGCCACCAGCCGACCATCCGGACAGGGAAAAGAAACACCCAACAGTTTAGCGATCAGTGGCGCAATATCGGTAACGCACAATTCCTCGATCACCTTTCCTTTGTTTATTCCTGCTCCCGCAGCAATAAAGCCCGTGTACATATCCGGTATATTGGGATCGTATCCATGATGGCCCCCATGGGTTGGAATGAATAATCCGTCCATTGAATTCTGCTGGATAAGGGTCCCGGGTCCGTTATTGGTCGTCTGGGTACTCTTTACCGATCCGCTGAACACCAGACCGGGGATTGCGGCAAGGGCCAGGACCGCATTGCTGTCCGCTCCCATCCTGTCTAACTCCTTTCTGTCGATGATACGGAATTGCTGGCGCTTGTCTTTGGGAAGGGAATCCAGACGTTCCCGGACTTTACGGATGATCTCCGCCGCAGTAGTCGCGGACGGGACTCCTCCATTCGCAGCTGTTCCCTGACTGAGGTATAAAAAAGCGGATCCCCCTGCAGCTATGAATTTTGCGGGCAAGTCTCTGATCAGCAGATTTGGCCGGAAGA
>DATHHO010000071.1:0-57617 GCA_035317125.1 Puia sp. | reverse complement strand
GGCCGTCCTGAGCTGCTCGAATCCGATCACTTTCACATATACGAAATTCAGAGAAAGATAGAGTACGATGATAATGATGATGCCATAGCTGATGCCCCGCGGAATGATCCGGGCAGGCTGGCGCACCTCACCTCCGAAATTGATGCTCTGCTGGTAACCGCCATAAGTAAAGGATACTGCGATGAGGCCGATGCCAAGGGCTTTCAGGAAGCCGAGCGCCGTCCCGGGATGAATAGACGGCAAGGCGCCGCTGCCGGGAACGGCCACTACCGGATGTCGGCCGAAGACCGAGACAAGCAATAACAGGATCAGCGAGATCTTTACCAGGATGAGCACATTCTGCACCCTGCTGCTCATCTTCAAACCAAGCATATTGATAGTAAAAAATACGATCACTACTCCGATGGTGAGTCCCTGTTTAAAGAGCTCAGGCGTGGGGCCGTCATAAAAAAAATGTCCTAAATATTCAACGCCGATCACGGCAACGAGCGCAGTAGAGGCGGCATTGGATACAAGAACGATGCAATTGACCGCGAAAGCCAGGGAAGGATGATACCCGTATGAAAATACTTTATAATAACCCCCCATTACGGGATAGCGCGAGCCGATCTCCGCATAGGTCAGCGCACCGCAAAGCGCTACCAGCCCGCCGATCAGCCAGGCCATGAAAAATATGGTGGGAGTGCCCGCCTTTGCCGCCGCTACGACAGGCGTACGAAAAATGCCCATCCCGATCGTAAGGCTGACTACGATCATCGTCAGGTCGAAGAGGCCAAGCTTTTTTGAGTTACTCATGTTTTTTTAATATGAGAAATAGCACAGCAGGTTGTAGTTTTCATTTCAAATACAGAACTTGTTCAAGATAATGAATATTCTGTTCTAACTTTGAAACGGCAAAACCAAAATCCGATCGGATGATAAGAACCATATTGCTGTCCCTGATAACCTTTTCCTGCTTTCAATTGTCTGCGCAATCGACACATTCCACTGCGACAAGTCCCGGGGTTTTTTTAACGGACTCATCAGAGACGAAGCCCATGCAGGATGTCGTGGTCAAAGCCTACGAACAGAACCGGAAGCTGTCCGATGTGGGCGCCCCTGTAAGCTTTGTGGGGAAATCCACTCTTGGGCGGTTTGCCAATAACAGTATCTTACCCGCCCTGAATACAGTCCCCGGGGTAAGGATGGAGGAACGTTCGCCGGGAAGCTACCGGCTGAACATACGGGGCAGCTCTTTACGGTCACCTTTTGGGGTTAGGGATATCAAGGTCTACTGGAACGAGATCCCGCTTACCGATCCCGGTGGAAATACCTATCTGAACCAACTGGGATTCTATAATTTCCAATCCATCGAGATCATCAAAGGAACAGCCGGGAGTTTATATGGAGCGGGCATCGGGGGCGCGGTGCTGATCAACAGCCTGCCCGCCACCTGGCAGGAAGGGGCCAGCGTGGATTATTCACGCGCCACCTATAATGGCAATAATCTCAACCTGAACATCAGACTGGGGAACGAAGATCACCGGAACATCATCAGCTATTCGCATCAGACGAGCGATGGCTACCGGGCGCAATCGCAGATGCGCCGGGACGTTGCCAGCTGGGAGACCCTGCTGAAGGCCAGCGACCGGCAGACGATCCATGCCTATATATTATATGGCGACCTGTACTATCAGACGCCGGGTGCGCTTACGCTGGCGGAATACAATAAGGACCCGGCCGCGGCCAGACCTTCTTCGGGAACTCAGCCCAGCGCGGTACAGGCAAGGGCCGCCATCTATCAGAAGAATTTCACCGCCGGGTTCAGCAATGAATATCATTTCAGTGAAAGCTGGCAAAATATGACCTCCGTTTATGGCGCCTATACCGACTTCAGCAATCCGGGGATCCGGGTATATGAGGTGAGACAGGAACCACATTTTGGCGGGCGCACCGTATTTACGTATAAGGCCAGCCTGGGGAGTACCCACCTGCAGCTCAATGCGGGGGCGGAAGCGCAGAAAGGATTTTTCGAGACCCGCGACTTCGCCAATAAGCTCGGCGTTCAGGACACCCTTCAGACCGATGACCATGTCAACAACTGGCAGTATATGGTATTTGCACAGGCCGATCTCAAATTTCAGGGGGGCTGGACCCTGACTGCGGGAGCGAGCTATAACAAATCCTCCTATGGGATAACGCGCATTTCCATGGTGCCTGCCGTCGCCCACCGTGTCGATTTCGAGAACAAGATCGCGCCGCGTATCGCCCTTCTGAAGAAGATCGTGACAGGTGTATCCGCGTATGCCAGCGCATCCCGCGGATTCTCCACGCCTACGGTGGCCGAAGTGGAGAAATCGAATGGTATCATCGGACCACCTTTACAGCCGGAGGACGGAACGGATTACGAGCTTGGGATCAGGGGCAGCCTCCTGCATGAAAAACTTTATTTCGACATCAACAACTTCTACTTCCACCTGAACAATACCATCGTACAACGGATAGATACTAACGGAGTCAGCTATTCGATCAATGCGGGAGGCACGAATCAGCATGGGATCGAATCCTTCCTTTCCTACCAGCTCGTCGACGAACCAAAAAGGGTGTTCGCCAATGTACGGCTCTGGATAAGCCATACCTGGCATGATTTCCATTACAAAAATTTCACGCAGAACGGCGCCGACTACTCAGGCAAGCGGTTGCCCAGTGTCCCGCAGCAGACCGTTGTCGCGGGCGCGGACATGATGACGAAGTTGGGGATCTATGCGAATATCACCTATACCTATGCCGACCGCATTGCGTTGAATGACGCCAATTCGGCCTGGGCAGGCTCCTATAATTTACTGGGTGCAAGGATCGGATACAGGCAGGTTCTTTCCCGGAAAACAAAGCTGGATATTTTCGCAGGCGGGGATAATCTCTCCGATACCCGGTACAGCCTGGGCAACGATATCAATGCGGCAGCGGGCCGTTATTACAATGCCGCTCCCCGTGCCAACTATTTTGCGGGGCTGTCGTTCAACTATGCCTTTGTCAGATGAGTGCATTTACCGGATGAGCGCAATCATCATTCAGGATGCGGCGATGCGGGATCCCGGATAGTGCAGCGATCATTTAATGATCCTGAAGGAAGTCTGATAGAAATTATTGACCGCGCCGATCACTTCATACCGGATATAATAGCTTCTGAGAAAATCGTTCCAGGCGGAAAATTCATGATTGGGAACGTTAAATTCATCGAAGAAAATAATATCCCCGTTCCGCAGAAAAGGCGCCAGCATCGTGAGGGCGAATAAAGTGGAAGAATAAAGATCGGCGTCCATGTGAATGATCCGGGTCGCCATCGTATCGTGGTTATTCCTGTAATTATTTAAAAAATCATAGAGCGTATCCTGGAAAAGGCCTTTTATAAAAGTTCCCCGCTGATCCTCGGACGAAGGGACATCAAATCCCATATCCCCTTTCTTAAAAAAATGCCAGTCTTCCGGCAACCCTTCAAAGGTGTCAAATCCATAGAACAGGGAAGCAGGATGTTGGTTCGCATTTATCCACCAGGCGAAGGAAGCGCCACTTGCCACGCCGAATTCGAAATAGTGAATGGGCTTACCGGCCAATCCTTCCTTTTTTATTACATGATCGTAGAGCTTTAACCTGTCCCGATACGCCCTCAATGGCTTGTAAAAATCGGAGAATACTGTTTTAGACTTGTGCTTATGCACCCAGGAAGAAAGAAGGGAGAAGTTTAAAAGAAATCTGAAAATAAAACGAAAAGGCGTAAACAGGATCCCTATTCCAGAGGCCAGCAGGAGGTCCTTTATAAAAGAATTAGCTTTTCGTATTAAAATATTCATATATATGCCAAAATGTTATAAATGAGGCCGCCAAAGGTATATGGAAATGCCTGCCAGAGCAAATGATATTCCAGTATTTTCCCGTAGGTTTGCGCCGATACTGGTCCCCGGAACATCCGGGGTTAAAAGGGAAGTCCGGCGAAAATCCGGCACTATCCCCGTAGCTGTAAGTGCCCCCGGGTTCACGGGAAAATGATCTGGCAACTTCTGACCACTGTCCTTAAAGAAGGATGGGAAGGTAGGCTGGATCAGGCACAAGTCAGAAGACCTGCCAGGATCAATTTATCGTTCACGCTTTCGGGTGAAAAGCATGGAATGTTTGACAGGTTCGCATAGGATCATGCGGGTTTCTGCTAAGCTTTTCAACATGAGATCAAACGGATGGCTCAGGCCAATAATGTTCGTAGGCACCGGCTCCGATGTAGGCAAAAGCTTCATCACTACCGGCTTTTGCAGGGTCTTTAAACAGGACGGGTACCGGCCTGCCCCCTTCAAGGCGCAAAATATGTCCCTGAACAGCTATGCCACTCCGGAAGGTCTGGAGATCGGCAGGGCCCAGGCGGTTCAGGCGGAAGCCTGTGGCATTCCCTGCCATACGGATATGAACCCGGTGTTGCTGAAGCCCGTAACGGACAGGAGTTCCCAGGTAGTCCTGCATGGAAGGCCAAAGGGCAATTTTTCCGCCGCCGAATATTTCCTGTCGGGCAACCGGGAAGCGTTATTCTCCGAAGTAAAAAAGGCCTGGCATCGCCTGGCCGGGCAATACTCCCCCATCGTGATGGAAGGCGCGGGCAGCATCTCCGAGCTGAACCTGAAGCGGCTCGACATAACCAATATGCGCATGGCGATGGAGGCCGGCGCCGCCACTTATCTGATAGCGGATATCGACCGCGGAGGTGTTTTCGGCAGCCTTTATGGGACCATGGCCTTGCTGGATCCGGAAGAACGGCAGTGCATCAGCGGTATCATCATCAATAAATTCAGAGGCGACCCCGGTCTGTTCGAAGAGGGAAGGATCAGGCTGGAAGAGCTATGCCAGACGCCGGTGGTCGGCATACTGCCTTTTACAAGGGATATTTTTATCGAAGAGGAGGATTCGGTGGCGCTGAAACAAAAACACAGCGGGACGCAAGGTGGAAAAGTCAATGTCGCCGTGGTCCTGCTCCAGCGGCTGTCGAACTTTACCGACTTCAATCGTCTCGAACGGGATCCGAGGGTAAATCTGTTCTACACCCGCGAACCCGGGGAGATCGGAAAAGCGGATATCGTCATTTTGCCTGGCAGCAAGAATACCATTGAAGACCTTCACGCATTAAAAAGCAATGGGATGGCCGAAGCCATCCTGAAAGCCGCCGGGGATCAAAAGACGGTCATCGGCATCTGCGGCGGTTTCCAGATGATGGGCGGATGGGTCCGGGACCCCCTGCATGTAGAAACGGGCATCGATCATATATCCGGTCTCGGGCTCTTGCCCGTCGGCACGGTGATGGGCGCTGAAAAAACCACCAGACAATGCAGCTTTCGCTTCCGTGAACTTTCAGCCGAATGTGAAGGATATGAGATCCATATGGGAACGACCAGAGCTTTTGCGGAAGAACGGCCGCTGAACCATTTTCCGGATGGCAGCACGGACGGTTATTTCCTGGATGGCAAATGCTGGGGCACTTATTTACATGGATTGCTGGATAATCCCATCATCATCGATGAGCTGCTTGCGGCATATACCCGTTCGTCGGGAGAAAATTTCGATTACCGGCAGTACAAGGAAGATCAGTACGACAGGCTGGCCGGACTTATCCGTCAACATATCGATATGGACGGTATCTATAAAACCCTTAAATCCTGAACTATGTTATACGGGCACGGGGATAACGGGTATCAGTATGGCCGGGAGATCATCGCCGACTTCAGCACCAATGTCTGGTATGGAGGGGAGCCGGAGGGCCTGAAGGAACACCTGTTCAGGCAATGGAAGCGTATCAATAAATACCCCGAGCCTCTGGCCGGTAACCTGGCAGGAAAAGTAAGCAGGCATCACGGGCTGCAACCGGAAAATATCCTGATCACCAGCGGTGCGACGGAGAGCATCTATCTGATGGCCCAGTTATTCAGGAACAAAAGATCCTGTGTCGTGATCCCTTCTTTTTCCGAATACGAGGATGCTTGCAGGATCCATGAACACGCTATCGATTTTTTGAATTGGGAGAGCCTGGCCTCATTGGGTGGGGATACCATTCCGGAGGCGCCGGGCGCCGGACCGGACATGGTGGCGGAGGCAGACCTTTTCTGGATAGGCAATCCTAATAACCCCACCGGCGCCGTCTTTACCGCGCCGGAGACATTGATAAGCCGCTATCCACAGACGATGTTTGCCATCGATGAATCCTTTATAGAATTCACCGATGCCATCACATCCGCTATCGGGCTGGTGCAGGAAACACCCAATCTGGCGATCCTGCGTTCGATGACAAAGGCGTTTGCCATCCCCGGGCTAAGGCTGGGATATATCGCCGCACACCGGGATATCATTGAAAAATTAAAGGCATTAAAATTACCCTGGTCGGTGAACGCGATGGCCCTTGAGGCAGGAAATTTCATTTTCGATCATTATTCCAGTATCCGGCTGCCCCTGACGAAACTGTCACAGGACAAGGCGGACCTTATCGGACAATTGCGGGAATTTCAGATAAAAATATATTCCGGCGAGACGCATTTTTTTCTCTGTGAGACGGCCTGGGCCAGCGCGGAAGAGTTGAAACGCTGGCTGCTGGAAAGATCGGGGCTGCTGATCAGGGACGCCTGCAATTTCAGAGGGCTCGGTGCTGGGCATTTCAGACTGGCCACGCTGGCGCCTGATCAAAATCGATTACTGGTAAATGCTTTGGAAGAATGGCAGGCACAATATATATGACCATACCGGTCCTTGCGGGGTATCTGCTGGATTCCCTTTTCGGGGACCCCGAACGGTTACCCCATCCCGTGAGAGTATTCGGGTGGCTGATCGGAAAAGGAGATCGATGGCTTAACAGACCGCCCTTCGCCTTTATAAAGGGGATGGCAATGACCCTGTTCCTGTGCGCCGGAGTATTTATTCTCCTGCAGGGATCGCTGGCCTTGTTATGGACGTTCAATATCCCGCTCTTCCTGGTGATCAGCAGTTCATGTGTATTTTATGGATTGGCCAACCGTCAGCTGATCACCGAAGGGAACCAGGTCTTTGCCGTATTGGAGAAAGAAGGCATCGGGGCAGGGCGTCGCCGCCTTTCCCGCATCGTAGGCAGGGATGTCGCCGGGCTGAGCAGCCACCAGGTCCGGGTCGCCGTGTTGGAGACCATGTCCGAAAATCTGGGAGATGGGGTGATCGCCCCTTTGTTCTGGTATGCTGTCGCCGGAGCGCCCGGCATGCTGACCTACAAAATGATCAACACCCTTGATTCGATGATCGGTTACCGCAATGAACGGTATGAGCAATTTGGAAAATTCGCCGCCCGCCTGGATGACCTGGTGAATTTCATACCGGCGCGGCTGACGGCCTTGCTTATGGTGATCGTTACGGCCAGCCGCAAGGGTGCGGGGTTTGCCATCCGCTATGGCCATCTGCATAAAAGCCCGAATGCCGGATATCCGGAGGCGGCGCTGGCAGGGATCCTCGATCTGCGGTTTGGAGGTCCGAACAGCTATGACGGTCTCCTGGTGGACAAACCTTATATAGGATACAACAACCGGGAGATAGCGGCGGAGGAAATTCGAAAGGTCACCGGCATCAACCAGCGGGTCTGTCTGCTGATGGTAGCGTTGGTAGCCATTTTTGTTCTATTATTTTAGAAAAATATCGGAAGCATGCCGAGATATGTTATAACAGGAGGCCCGGGTGCAGGGAAAACAAGCCTTTTAGCGGCGTTGGGTGCCTTGCGTTATGCGTGTTCTGAGGAGGCGTCCCGCCAACTGATCATGGAAGAAGCGGCAAAAGGATCCGGTTGTCTTCCATGGACCAATCTGACCTGTTTCGCAGAAAAGGCATTGGTGCGGATGGTCGCGTCCTGGCATGATGCTGCGGAGCAGGCGGTCACTTTCTTTGACAGAGGCATACCCGATATCAACGCTTATCTTACTGTCGCCGGCTTGCCGGTGTCCGCAAACCAGGAAGAGGCGTTGAGAAGATATCCTTATGCAAGGACTGTCTTTTTGCTGACTCCCTGGCGGGAGATCTATGTGCAGGACGAGGCGCGCTGGCAAACGTTTGAAGAGGCAGAGACCATTGGTCATCAACTGGCCAATGTCTATAGCAAATCGGGCTATGAAATTGTGGAATTACCAAAATGCCCGGTGGACCAAAGGGTGGACTTCATTATAAAAAGAATATAAATTATGCTAAGTAAGAACAGTTATATCTTCCGGTGGGCCGCTGCTATCTTTATCGGCTTGTTTTCGGTTGTATCCTGCCGGCAGTCCGGCAAAAAAGAGGAGCCGGCCGCAGCCGGTGTTTCCACGGACAGCGCTTATGCGAAAACCAGGCTCAGGTATGCACATGGCTTCAGCATCGAATACTACGATCATTTCAAACTGGCAAAAGTATTGAACCGCCTCACCGGCAGCACGGATACCCTGGAATATCTGCTGGTACAGGAAGGCTATCCTGTCCCGGCCGGCTATCCCAAAGCGCAGGTCATCCATATCCCCGTGAAAACGATCGTCGGCATGTCATCCATGCATATAGCGCTGGCGGATTTTGTCGGCGTGGCAGACAGGATCACCGGTCTGGGAAGCCTGGATTATATCAGCTCCCCGGAGATCAGGAAGAAGGTGAAGGCGGGCAAGATAACCCAGGTAGGACTGGACGGTAATATGAATAATGAGCAGCTCATAAGCATGCACCCCGGTGTACTGATCGCGATGGGCAATCCCGATGCCGGGTTTGGCCGGTACAAAACGTTGACCGATGCAGGCATACCGGTCCTGCTGAATACCGAATGGCTCGAAACTACCCCGCTGGGGCGCGCCGAATGGGTGAAGCTCATGGCGGCGCTGGTCAATAAGGAAGAGGTCGTCAACAAAAAATTCGACAGCATAGCCCGGGTTTATAATGAACTGGCGCAATTATGCAGCAAGACGACCGACAGGCCAGGGGTCATTATCGGTATGCCATTTAAAGGCAACTGGTACACACCGGCCGGCGGAAGCTATATGGGTCAGTTTCTGAGAGACGCTGGCGCAGGGTATAAATGGGCGGACAGCAAGGGGACGGGAAGCCTTACACTGAATTTTGAAGCCGTTGTCCCGGAAGCGTTGCAGGCCGCGTACTGGCTGAATGTGGGTTATGTGGATTCAAAAAAAGATATTGCGGATAAGGATGTGCGTTATGTATCCTTCCGGTCTTTCAAAACGGATAAGGTCTATAACAATAACCTGCGGACCAACGAGCAGGGATCCAATGACTACTGGGAATCCGGTGGAGTAAACCCACAACTGGTACTGGCGGATATGATCAGGATCCTCCACCCGGATCTGCTCCCCGATCATCAGCTGGTCTATTATAAACAATTAAAATAATGGAAGCAACCCAACTGTCGCCTTCGGCCGGCATCATACAGTACGCTACTGACAAGCGGAAAAAGGCCCTGATCCTTGCAGGGCTCTGTCTGCTGCTGCTGATCGTTTTTTTACTGGATATCATCATCGGATCCGTAAGGATCCCGCTGAGGGAAGTCTTTAAGGTGATCTTTTCGCACACCGAAAACGATACCTGGCGATATATCGTGGAAAAGATCAGGATACCAAAGGCTGCCACAGCCGTGCTGGCCGGTTGTGGTCTGTCGGTAGGCGGGCTCCAGATGCAAACGCTGTTCCGCAACCCGCTGGCCGACCCATCCGTGCTGGGGGTTACCGCAGGAGCCAGCCTGGGCGTTGCCATGATCATGCTGGCGGGCGGCAGCATCGCGACCCTGTACACGATAAAAGAGCTGGGAATTTCGGGAAGCTGGCTGATCATCGTAGCCGCCTGCATGGGGGCCGCCGCCATCATGTTGCTGGTCATGAGCATCTCGGGCACCATCAAAGACAATGTGATGATGCTTATCATCGGCATCATGATCGGTACGATCACGCTTTCCGTCATCAGCATCTGGCAATACTTCAGCTCTCCGGAACTGATAAAGGATTATTTATTATGGACATTCGGCTCGCTGGATGGAGTGACGGGCAGTCAGCTGTATCTTTTAATGCTGGCGGTCGCCATCGGGCTGATCATTTCCTTTCTATCCTCCAAATTGCTCGATGCGCTGTTATTGGGAGAAAACTATGCCCGCAGCATGGGCCTGACGGCGAAGCGGGCGCGGATCATTATTATTTGTTCCACCAGCTTGCTGGCAGGCAGCATCACCGCTTTTTGCGGACCGATCGGATTCATCGGGATAGCGGTGCCGCATATCGTGCGTTCTTTGTTCAATACTTCCAACCACCGCATCCTGATCCCCGGCTGTTGTCTTATCGGCACCATCCTGATGCTGTTATGCGATATGATCGCGCAATTACCCGGCAGCCAGACCGTTCTGCCGATAAATATAATTACGGCGCTGGTCGGCGCCCCGGTAGTGATCTGGGTGGTCCTGCACAGAAATACGATAAGCCGACAATGATGAACAACCCTTTACCATTATTACGGACAATCGGCCTGGAGGCTGGATACGGAAGAGGCCGCAAAAAGGTCAGCCCGGTGCCCGGCCCTCTTGATCTTGCGCTCCATGCGGGCCAGCTGGTCTGCCTGTTGGGTCCAAACGGGTCCGGAAAATCCACGCTCCTGAGAACCTTAGCCGGTCTTCAGCCTGCGCTGAAAGGCAGCATTGAAATAACAGGAGCCGGGGCGGGCAAGTTAAAGCCTGCCCAGCTGGCCAGAAAAATAAGCCTGGTATTGACCGACCCTGTCCGCTACAGCAATCTGGAGGTCTGGTCCCTGGTAGCCCTTGGAAGATACCCCTACACCGGATGGATGGGTAAGCTGAGCGATGCCGACAAAGCAATCGTAGCATGGGCCATCGGGGCCACCGGCATAGAGGCGCTGCTGAACAGGAAGATCGCTACGCTCAGCGATGGGGAGAGCCAGAAGGTCATGTTAGCCCGTGCGCTTGCCCAGGACACACCGCTCATGATGCTGGATGAGCCTACGGCGCATCTGGACCTTCCCAGCCGCATACAACTCATGCAACTGCTGCACCAGCTGGTAAAGCGCACCAATAAAGGCGTGTTGATCTCTACCCATGAACTCGATCTGGCGCTACAGGTCGCCGATGAGGTATGGCTTCTGCAGGCGGGGGGCCAGCTCAGTAAGGGAGCACCGGAAGACCTGGTGCTGAATGGCATTTTCGAAACGGTCTTTGACAAGGAAGGCATCCTTTTCGATAAGACGACCGGTACGTTCAACATGCACCAGGGCAGTGGGAAAAAGATCACGCTTACCGGTGAAGGTGCGCCTGTCTTCTGGACGAAACGGGCGCTGATGCGCCAGGGTTTCACCGTTGCGCCCCCTTCCTCGCCGTTGAACGAACAACAGCCGACAGCCGATCATGTCCGCATATCGGAGAAAGACGGCCGGACGATCTGGGTCCTTGAGCAGGATGGCAAGACAGGGCAATATGATTCCGTGGAAAGCCTTCTGGATGCATTAAAATAAAAATCAATGGTATGAAGATATATACTAAAAAAGGGGATACGGGCACAACCGGTCTGTTTGGCGGCAGCCGTGTCGATAAAGATAATATCAGGGTAGAATGTTTAGGCGCCCTCGATGAAGTGAACTCCACCATCGGGCTGCTGCGGGTAAAGCTGGATAATGGGCATGTCTGGCAACCGAAATTACATAAGATCCAGAAGGATATGATGGACATGATGTCTCATCTGGCGCGCCCTTCCGATGCGAAGAAGATAAACAACAACCCGTTGCCGGAGGATGGCGCCGCGTTCTGCGAGACCTGGATCGACGAGCTGGAGGCGGCCATGAAAAGCCCTTCGGATTATTTTCTGCTGCCGGGAGGGAACGAGATCTCGGCGCTGTGCCATGTGGTCCGGACACAAATGCGCAGGGGCGAGCGGAGACTGGTCTCTCTGATGAAGGCGGACACCGTGCATGCAGCCATACCCGCGTATATCAACCGGCTTTCGGACCTGTTCTTTACCCTGTCCAGGGCGGAAATGGATAAGGCCGGCGTAGCAGAAGAAAAGTGGCAGCTATTTCTTTACAAGCGGTTCAGGAATGAGCCGCCTACTGTGCAATAATGCCAAAAAATAATATCTTCGCCTCCTCATAAACCCATAGTGTATGCCCAACCAACCGCGTTTCGCCCCGATCATGCTCGTAACGATCTTCATCTTTGCAGGCTTGACCGGCTGCAAGAACAATGCGGAAAATACACCCGCAGACCCCATCGACATTTCTGCCATTGATTCTTCCGTGAGGCCGCAGGACGATTTCTTTAATTATGCCAACGGAGGCTGGATAAAAAAAGCCGTGATCCCCGCCAGTCAATCGGGATGGGGCGCGATCTATTCCCTGGGCGATCAGTCCGTAACAGATATCCATGCCATCATGGATTCCTTGTCAAAGCTGACCGGTCTGAAAAAGGACAGCATAGAGCAGCAGGTGGCTGATCTGTATGCCAGCATAATGGACTCGGCGGGAATCGAGGCAAAAGGGTTCAGCCCGTTAAAGGAGGACCTTACCAGAATTTCCGGGATAAAAGATGTGTCAGGCATCCTTGATGAAGTGGTGAAGGGCTATAAGGATGGGAACGCGGAATTATTCGCTTTTTACCCCAACGCCGATGACAAGAACAGCGCCTATGTCATTGCGCATTTCGATCAGGGCGGACTGGGATTACCCAACAGGGACTATTATTTTAAACAGGATTCATCGGTGAAGAGTATCAAAAAAGCGTATGAGGAATATATCACCAAAACATTTACGCTGATCGGGGAAGCGGACCCGGCTAAAGAGGCCGCCCAGGTGATGGATGCCGAAACCGAACTGGCGACCGTTTCCAAAAGTCCGGTGGACCTGCGTGACCCAAACGCCAATTATCATAAGCTGTCCGTTGCCGCGCTGGATAAGCTGACCCCGGGCCTGAAATGGAAGGACCTGCTGACGGGGCTGGGCGTTCGCCAGGATACGGTGGTCGTCGGTCAGCCCGGATTTTATTCGGGCATGTACAAGGCCCTGGGGAAATTGCCTGTCGACAACTGGAAGAGCTATCTGAAGTTCCATCTGGTGGACAACTACGTACCGGTGCTGGGGGCGCAGATCGTCGATGCGAATTTCGATTTTAACCGGTTGCTGAGCGGTCAGAAGGAAAAGAAGCCACGCTGGAAGCGCGCCTCCCAGATGGTGGATAACCTGCTCGGAGAAGCCCTCGGACAACTGTATGTCAAACGTTATTTCCCACCGGAAGCAAAGCAGAAAATGAAGGAGCTGGTGGACAACCTGCAACAGACTTATGCGGAGCATATCCAGCATCTGGACTGGATGTCCGATTCGACCAAACAAAAAGCGCTTGTCAAACTGAACGCCTTTGCAAAAAAGATCGGGTATCCCGATAAATGGAAGGACTACTCCACCGTAAAGATTAACCGCGATGACGCTATCGGTAACCTGAAGAGCTGCGGCAGATATGAGTATAACAGGACGCTGAATACGGTCGGAAAACGGGTTGACCGTGCCGAATGGCATATGACGCCGCCAACCGTAGATGCATATTATAACCCTACCACCAACGATATCAATTTTCCTGCAGGTATCCTGCAACCGCCATTCTTTTACAAAGATGGCGACGACGCCGTGAATTATGGCGCTATCGGGCTCGTGATCGGCCATGAAATGACGCATGGGTTCGATGACCAGGGCCGTCAGTACGATGGAGATGGCAATCTGAAGGATTGGTGGTCCGCGCAGGACGCCGACCGTTTCAAACAGAAGGCCAACCTTATCGTGCAGCAATATGACGGGTATATCGCCGTCGATACTTTTCATATCAACGGAAGCCTGACCCTCGGTGAAAATATCGCGGACGTCGGGGGCTTGTCCATCGCGTATGCAGCATTCAAAAGGACTGCCCAGGGAAAAGATACGGTAAGGATCGCCGGGCTGACACCCGATGAGCGTTTCTTCCGTTCATTTGCACAGGTCTGGAGAGTAAAGACAAGGCCTGAAAGCATGAAGACCCAGGTATTGAACAATCCGCATTCCACCGCTCAGTTCCGGGTTGACGGGCCAGTAACAAACCTGAACGCATTTTACGATACTTATCATGTCCAGTCAACGGATATGATGTACCGGCCCGATAGTTTAAGGGCGCATATCTGGTAGAAAAAGTGTAGATTCGCGCTGATTTTGGTTGGCGTTGCGACGCCATTAAAAGGGAAGTCCGGTGTAATTCCGGCGCTATCCCCGTAGCTGTAAGCTCTTTCGTGGAATACACGACTGTTCAATCTTCATACCACTGTCCAAACGATGGGAAGGTGTTGAACTGCAGAGCGAGCCAGAAGACCTGCCAGAGTCATTTATCATTCAAGGCTTTCGGGTGAAAAGCATGGAATGTAAAATGCCGTCTTTTGACAGGCAGTTTATATTTCAACTTTATTTTCATTTTTCCGGAGGCTCATTCAATTAACCTTGTTCCCGTAAGGAGAACAAAAAAAATTATTCCGAATGAGCAAAAAACATTTTGCAGCATTTATCATGTCAGTGGTCGGTGGCAGTTCTTTATTTGCCCAGACAGGAAAAGACAGTACGGTAAAACAACTGGACGAGGTAGTGGTCACTGCCACCAAGTCCCCAAAAAAAGCAAGCGAAACAGGTAAGGTAGTCACGGTGATCACCCGCGAGCAGATAGATCACAGTGCGGGTAAGGATGTCGCCCAGTTGCTGAGCGAGCAGACCGGTGTGATCGTCAACGGCGCCAACAGCAATCCCGGTAAGGACAAGTCTATTTTTTTGCGGGGCGCATCGGACAAATACACGCTGATCCTGCTGGACGGGGTGCCGCTCAACGATCCTTCCGATATAGGCGGGGGCTATGATATCCGGCTGTTGTCGCTGGGCCAGATAGAAAGGATAGAGATCCTGAAAGGGAGCCAGTCCACTTTATACGGTTCGAATGCCGTTGCAGGAGTGATCAATATCATCACGCGTAAAGCAGTGTCCGATCAGACGACGGGCAATGCTACTCTTTCTTATGGTACTTACCATACGCTGAAAGGGGCCGCCGACTTCGGGCGCAAAGGCAAGCTGTTCGAATATGATCTGAATTACCAGTATTATAATACCGACGGGATAGCAGAAGCAAAAGACAGTACCGGGAAAGCTAATTTTCCTAAGAATGGGTATAATCTGCAGGCCTTTCAGGCGAACACGGCTATCAATATTTCCGATAATATCAAGATCTCTCCCTATTTCCGGTATTCTGAATATAAGGGCACGTATCCGGATGCAGCATTTGCCGGCGCATCCAATAAATACCTTGCCTCGCTGGTCAACACCGGGCTTACGGCTCATCTTAACTATTCGGGAGGCAGTCTGTATGCCAATTACGGATACGATTATACGCAGCGGGCCTATGGAGGGGCGTATCCATCCGCCTATCAGGCCAAATTCAATCACGCGGAGGCCTTTGTAAATCACCGGTTTTCCGATCATATCCAGGTCCTGGCAGGATTCAGTTTTCAGACCTATACGATCGTAAAGCCGGATACGGTCAACAGTATTCTAAGCCCCTATCTCTCCTTTTTTTACAAGACGGCGGATGGATTGAATATCGAACTGGGCGGCAGGTATAACCACGATAACAAATATGGCAGCAATTCTACCTACAGTTTCAACCCGTCCTACCTGATCAGGCGTACCGTCAAAGTTTTTGCGAATATCTCTTCGGGATTCAGGCCCCCCTCCGTCAACGAGCTCTTTGGCCCTTATGGCGCCAATCCGGGTCTGAAGCCTGAAAAATCAAACAATGCCGAAGGTGGCGTCCAGCTCTTCCTGGCCGATGAAAAATTATCTTTACTGGGTAATTATTTCAATCGTACCATTAAAGACGTGATCATTTATTATACGGACCCCGTCACCTTCAACAGCACCTATATCAACAGGGACAAACAACATGATCATGGCATCGAGGCGGAACTGATCTATGCCGCCGGCAAAAAATTTACGTTCAGGGCCTCTTATACTTATGTCGACGGACAGATAACTCAAAATATTGGCGGAGGGAAAGACACTACTTTCCATAACATCGTCCGCGTGCCTAAGAATAATTTTCAGTTCTCCGCCGGCTACCGGATCCTGCCGGAATTGTATGTCAGTTCCTCTCTGCAGGTCACCGGCAAGAGAACGGACATATTTTATGACCCGAACACTTTTTTACCTTCCCAGGTGCCTTTGAGCAGCTATGCCCTCTGGAATGCATACGCGGAATATCAACTGTTCAGCAGTAATCTGAAGATCTTCGTCGATGTAAAAAATATCATGGACAAAACGAATTATTATGAGGTATATGGGTACAGTGTACAAGGAAGGAATTTAACAGCGGGGATTCGCATTAAATTGTAATTTCATCAGTATGAAAGTCTGTTCCTTTTTGCCCGCCGCAACAAAAATGATCTATGATATGGGTCTGCAGGACCTGCTTCACGGGGTGACATTCGAATGTCCCCCCGAATCGGCCGGAAAACCTGCCGTGGTCCGTTGCGTGCTGGAAGGCAAGCACTACAACAGTGCGGAGATCGATAAGATCTTTTCCGCCTCCAAGGCCCAGGGCAAGAGCCTGTACTATGTAGAAGAAGATCTGCTGCGGGAGATCGCGCCGGATATTATTTTCACCCAGGATGTCTGCGAAGTCTGTCAGATCGATACGGTATGCACGGCTAATGCCGTGGCGAAGCTGGACAAACAGCCCCGGCTTATCTCTCTGACGCCAGGCAACCTGGACGAGGCCTTTCAGATGGCCGTTACCATTGCGGAAGCGCTGGGCAAGGAGGAAACGGCCTACCGGTATCTGTCCTCTCTGCAAAGAAGGATCGACCGGATCACGGATGAGCTCAGGAAACACAGGGCTCCGCCGAGAAGAGTGCTGGTGATGGAATGGATAGAGCCGATCTACAATTGCGGGCACTGGATACCTTATCAGGTCGCTTATGCGGGAGGGATAGACATGCTTTCCAATCCGGGGGGAGACAGCATCGTAACTCCCTGGGAGAAGATCGTAAAATATGATCCGGAGGTGCTGGTCATCGCTCCCTGCGGCTTCCATATCGGGCGCGCCAAAGAAGAGCTGCACCTGCTGCGCCAGAAAAAGGGATGGGATGAGTTGCAGGCGGTCAGGAAGGAAGCCGTATATTTAGCCGATTACGATCTTTTTACCCAACCCAGTCCGGGCACGCTCACCAATGGGATCGAGCTGCTGGCAGCCTTATTCCATCCTGGTATCTTTACCGTTCCGGATGAGCTGCAAGCCAAATATTGTTCAGCTTCTAAACTTCCACAAGCCTATGTGCAAGCATGAAGAGAAGAATTGTCCGCGCTGCCGGGGCTCCTTCGAATGTAAGGTAGGGGATGTCACCCAATGCCAGTGCTATGGCATCGGGCTCACCCTGGAAGAAAAGGCATTCCTCGAAGAGCGTTACGAAGACTGTCTTTGCCGGAGTTGCCTGCTGGAGCTGAAGCAGCGGTCGGTATTATTCAAAGAAAAGTTCTTTATGCATGAAGGAAAATAGCATCGGCCCAGCTTCCACAGAGGAAGCGGGACATGGGATCACCTTTATTACGGGAGGCGCGCGGAGCGGCAAGAGCCGGTATGCACAAGCGCTGGCCTTGCGGCTGAGCGCTGGTCCCGTCTATGTGGCAACGGCGCGCAAATGGGATGGGGATTTCGGGGAAAGGATCAGACGCCATCAACAGGAGCGGGACGAACGATGGGTTTCCATTGAAGAAGAAAAATATATCAGCCACCTTCCTCTGCAGGGGAAGGTGGTCGTTATAGACTGCGTCACGCTCTGGCTCACCAATTTTTTTATCGATACGAAGAACGATCTGGAGGCCTGCCTGGAAGCCTGTAAAAAAGAAATGGACGAATTAAGCAAGCTGGATGCCATCCTGATCATCATCAGCAATGAGATCGGCATGGGCGTACATGCGGAAACGGAAGTTGGAAGGAAGTTTACAGATCTGCAGGGGTGGATGAACCAATATATAGCCGCGATGGCAAAAAAGGTTATCCTGATGGTCAGCGGTATTCCCGTAAACATTAAAGATGCCGGAATATGATCAGGGCCTATATGAACTGGAGCGGAGGAAAGGACTCCTCCCTTTGCCTGCGACGGATAATGGAAGACCGGAATTATCAGGTCGATTTTCTGCTCACCAGCGTAAATTCTTTTCATAACCGCATATCGATGCATGGGGTACGCCGGGAATTACTCATGGCGCAGGCTGCCTCCATCGGAATTCCCCTACAAACGCTCGAATTACCCGAGCAGCCGGGCATGAAGGAATACGAGCAGGCCATGACGGAAAAAATAATTTCTCTGAAAGCAGCTGGCTGCACACATGCTATCTTCGGCGATATTTTTTTGGAGGATCTCAGGCGCTACCGGGAAGAAAAATTGCAAAGCCTGGAGATCCATTGCGAATTCCCGCTGTGGAAGGCGCCGACCCCACAGCTCATGAAGGAATTCATCGCCCTGGGCTTCCGGGCAGTCATCGTATGTGTGAATGAAAAATATCTGGACAAGAGCTTCTGCGGTCGCCTTATCGATGAATCTTTTCTGCAGGACCTCCCGGAGAATGCAGATCCCTGCGGGGAAAATGGAGAGTACCATTCTTTTGTTTTTGAAGGGCCTTTGTTCAGAACGCCAATACCCTTTGAAAAAGGAGAAATAACGTTGCGGCATTATCATGCGCCTGTCAACAGTCCCGGTCCGGACAATCCGATGGACCAGAGCTCGCAAGCCAGTTTTTATTTCTGCGATCTGTTGCCGCCGGCGTGAGTAATCATAAATATTTATAAAATATGTCAGCATCAGTCATAACAGGGACAACACTGCAAAAAGAATTGCAGCATCGCATCGACAATAAGACCAAACCCCCCGGTGCGCTGGGCCGGCTCGAAGAGATCGCACTGCAGGCAGGCCTGATCCAGCAAACCCTCCACCCGGTCATCCGCAACCCGCATATCGTTGTATTCGCGGGAGACCATGGTATCGCCGCCGGCGGGCTGGTCAATCCCTTTCCCCAGGCCGTAACCGCCCAGATGGTATTAAATTTTATAAATGGAGGAGCTGCGATCAACGTGTTCTGTCGTCAGCATGATATCCGGCTGGTCGTGGTAGACGCGGGCGTAAATTTTGATTTCGGAACGGCAGCGCCGGCGGAGAAACTGGTCCATGCGAAGATAGGATATGGCACCCGCGATTATCTGAAAGAGGAGGCCATGAGCCGGGATCAGGTGGGACAAGCCATGGAAGAAGGAAAAAAGATCGTTACATCGATTTTCCATACAGGCTGCAATTTTGTAGGGTTCGGCGAGATGGGCATCGGCAATACTTCTTCCGCCTCTCTGATCATGAGCTTTGTAACGGGTATCCCGATAGAAGAATGTGTTGGCAGGGGTACTGGATCGAGCGACGAACAGCTGAAAAAGAAAATAGTCACGCTCGGGCAGGCCTATCGTCTGCATTTCGATGGCATCGCCCAGTCGCAACCGGCAGAAGACCGCGATATCCGGCCGGGATCCCCGGACAGCATTCCTCAGCCCGATCCGCTGAAGATCCTTCAGCGGGTGGGAGGGTTTGAGATCGCCATGATGGCAGGGGCCTATCTGAAAGCGGCGGAATTGAAAATGATCATTGCTGTGGATGGCTTTATCGCCACAGCCGCCCTGTTGACCGCACGGGCCATTGACCCCGATGTACAAAAAAATTGCATCTTTGCCCATACCAGCGGAGAGCAGGGGCATGAAAAAATGTTGCGGTGGCTGGGCGCACGGCCCTTGCTGGACCTGGGCATGCGCCTGGGAGAAGGCACCGGTGCGGCAATGGCTTTTCCGGTCATTCAGTCAGCCCTTCATTTCCTGAATGAAATGGCCTCTTTCGAATCGGCAGGAGTGAGCAGATAGGCCGCGGACGTTCTTTGCGCAGCGCCCTTATGAACGACCAGCGCTGCGATCACCCCCTTCAGGACATCACCATATCGACGAGCAGATGAAAAAAGAATGGAAAATATTTTTGACGGCCGTAATGTATTTTACGCGGGTCCCTGTTCCAGCGATCTTCGATCACCGTCCTGAATACCTGCAAAAAGCACCCCGGTATTTTCCCCTGGTAGGGATCATCATAGGGACGGCCTGTTCGCTGGTCTTCCTTTTATTCGCCCGTTATATATCCACGGATACCGGCATCCTTGCCTCCATGATCGCGGGCCTGCTCATTACCGGCGCTTTTCATGAGGACGGCTTTGCAGATACCTGTGATGGCTTCGGTGGCGGCTGGACGAAAGAAAAGATCCTGGTGATCATGAAGGACAGCCGGATCGGCGCCTTTGGCGCTATCGGGCTGATCGCCATACTTGGCAGCAAATTTCTTCTGCTGAAGGAATTGTCCCGGTTCACGCCGGAATTCATGCGTCCCGGTGGGGCCGTTGCGGATCGCGTTGATTGCTGGCTGCATCCGGCGGCCCTGCTGCTCCATTATCGTTGTTTTATCCTTTGTCTGGTGGCAGGGCATAGTCTGAGCAGGCTGATGCCCGTGCTCGTAATGCAAACCACTCCTTATACGGCAGACCCGGATCAAAGCAAGTCCAAACCGCTTACGACCCGGAAGCTGAATCCCGCCGAACTGGCGGCAACTGTTTTATTTGCTCTGGCGCCGTTCATTTTTCTATCCTGGCATTTCATGCTGGCTATCCTGCCCGCGCTCTTTATCACCTGGATGCTGCGTAATTATTTTAAGAAATGGATCGGCGGCTATACAGGAGATTGCATGGGCGCTATTCAGCAGGTCAGCGAGATCGTTCTTTATCTTGGATTTATACTTATATGGAAATATACCTGATCCGACATACCACACCCGCCGTCGCCAAAGGGATCTGTTACGGGCAGACCGATCTGGATGTTACGGCCAGCTTCCATGATGAAGCTGCCATTATCAGGGAGAAGCTGCGGCTGCCCATCCGGACCGTCCACAGCAGTCCCTTACAACGTTGCAGGCGGCTTGCCGAACATCTCTTTCCTGATCATCTTATAAACCTTCATGATGAGCTGATGGAGATCCATTGCGGTCAGTGGGAAATGAAAAGCTGGAATGAACTGCCGGAAGACGTGATCGGGCCCTGGATGAAGGATTTTGTAAATGTGCGTATCCCTGGCGGTGAAAGCTATCTCGATCTCCATGAAAGGGTCAACCGCTGTTTCCAGGGCATATGGGCAGGTGCTCGGGGAGATGCTGGTCGTTATGTGGGGTCAGGGGTCCCTGTGATGGCGCCGGTGGAGCCGGATGTGGCTGGCGCAGAAGCGAAAGGCGCCATAGCCATTGTCGCGCATGGAGGCGTGATCCGGAGCATCCTTTCCGCCATCAGCGGGACACCGCTTATCGACAGCTTTGCCGTCTTTGCCCTGCATTTTGGTTGCGTCGCCAAGATCAGCGACCGGGATGGCGTCTTACAATACGAGATCATTTCCAATATCGCGCCAGGGGAAAAAGAACAGCATAAACCTTCTCCCCGGTAAAAACCGGCAGCCGCCCAGCACGTTACGGCAAGCGCGGTATTGACCCTTTTCTGGGGCTGCGCCAGCAAATCTTACCAATTTACAAAATATGCCTGGATAGGCAGTGATAGTAAAAATTTTGGCGTAGTTTTGCAGGCCATTATAGTAAGCTGTTCAACGGTAATCTGGCTGTTGGAAAATAAGCTTAATGGTCCTGTAGTACAATGGATAGTATAAGGGTCTCCGAAGCCCTGGATTCCAGTTCGATTCTGGACGGGACCACACTGATAAAAAAAATACCCAGATCCCGTATTTGTCATATCACGGGTTTTTTGTATTTTCATTGTCTCACTGGGAAAAATACACAAGAGAAAACCACATTTCACAGAGAAAGCTAAGCCGCACACTTTCACCATTCTTTTCAGATCAGTCAATACTACTCACCGGATCGATCAATACTACTACTATTTTTTTAGTTGAGGCTTCTTATAGCTTCAAAACAGGGAGCCATCAGCCCTGACAGGCAATTTTTTGCTCAGGTTTTTATTGCCAGGGGCCATCTATTGCCAGGAGGAGCTTATTGCCCTGAGACTAATCTATTCTGCAAACTCAAAAACCAAAGCTTATGAGCAAAATTGCATTACTATTATGCAGCCTTATCCTCCTGTACGGACAATTGTCGGCGCAAACCCGGATCGTCAGCGGATCAGTGACGGATGAAAAAGGCAATCCCATACCAGGCGCGACCGTACAGATCAAGGGCAGCCGCCGCGGCACCTCGACAACCCCAGAAGGCGTCTTCAGCCTTGCAATCCCGTCTTCCACGAAAACCCTGGTCATTTCCTCTGTTAATTTTACGACCCAGGAAGTTGCCGTTGGCGAGAACCTGTCGGTGGTCCTGAAGATTGCCAACACCAATCTGCAGGAAGTGGTGGTCGTCGCCTATGGCACTCAGAAAAAAAATGAGATCACCAGCGCCATTTCCACCGTGAATGCCGATGCCATCAAGAACCAGCAGGTCGTCAGCGTCGGGCAGGCCCTGCAAGGCACAGCGCCAGGAGTGCTGGTGGTGAACACCGATGGCCAGCCAGGAGAAAGCCCCACGATCCGCATCCGCGGTATAGCCTCCATCGCCGCCAGCGCAGACCCGCTCATCGTTCTGGACGGGATCCCTTTCGACGGTAACCTGAACATGATCAATCCAGCGGATATCGATAACTTTTCCGTACTGAAGGATGCCGCGGCCACTGCCCTCTATGGGTCCAGGGCCGCAAACGGCGTTATCCTGATCACGACCAAGGGTGGCAAAAGGAACGCTACTCCTTCTATCAGCCTGACGGCTGTCTACGGAGCCTCCTCAAGGGCTGTCAAGGATTATTCTTATGTGAATACCCAGCAAAATTTTGAACTGGGATGGGAAGCGCTTAAGAGCGTGTATGCGAACAACCCCCCTACTGCCGCACAGGCGGCTCAATTAGCCACGCAAAACCTGATAAAGAATGGTTTTCATTATAATCCCTACGGCACCGCGACCAATCCGGTTGGCACCGATGGGAAGCTGGTGGCAGGCGCTACCTTATTATGGAATGATGACTGGACAAAGGCATTACAAAGAGATCATGCCGCCCGCAGGGATGTCAATCTCGGCGTCAACGGCGGTAATGACCGTTCAAAATATTATTTCTCCCTCGGCTATCTGAACCAGGACGGATATGTTGTAAAGAGCAATTACCAGCGGGTATCGACAGCCCTGAACTATACAACCGATCTGACCAGCTGGCTGCAGATCGGTTCCCGGGTATCCATCGTTTCTTCCAAACAGAATTTTCCGGCACAGGGTGATGGCACCTTCTCGGATGTCGTCGCTTACGGAAGGACATTGTCTTCCGTCTTTCCGATCTATGCCCGCGACGATAAAGGCCAGGTCATAAAGGATGCGAGCGGCAACCCCATTTTCGATTTTGGCCGGCCCGCTCCCGGTCGTACCGTAAATGTGAACAGACCCGTGCTCCAACCCTCTAACGATGTAGCCTCCGTGCAAAGGGACAACTGGACCTATGACAGACTGCTCACCAGCCTGAACAGCTATGGCCAGGTGAATTTTACCAAAAACTTTTTCTTCAAGAGCAGTTTTGGGATCAACCGGTATACGCTTGATGAGCTGCATTATGAAGACAAGGATTACAGCGATGCTTCCTCCGTCGGCGGCCGCACCTATCGTCAGCAGGACCTGACCACCTCCTGGACCTGGAACAATATGCTGGGGTACAGCCAGTATTTCGGCAACCACCATATCGAGGCTATGGTCAGCTATGAAGCCTATAAATATAATTATGAGACCACTTACGGATCCAAGACGGGGTTTGCCTTCAGCGGGCAACAACAACTGAGCAATGCTACTTCCGCCGAACAATTCGATGGTTATACGATAACCTCTACCCTGCTGAGCTATCTGGGCCGTGTAAAATATGATTACATGGGTAAATATTTTGCCGAGGTCACGGTCCGCAGGGACGGGTCTTCCATCTTCGCACCGGGATTCCGGTATGGCACTTTCCCTGCCGCCGGTATATCCTGGCTGATGAGCCGCGAGAATTTTATGAAAAAGGCCAGCACGGTGAACCTGCTGAAGCTGAGAGCTTCCTATGGCGCCGTGGGCAATAACGCCTTACTGGATGGCACCAATGTAAGGACCTACTTTCCCTATCTGAATACATTTGCCAGCGGGGCCAACGATCTTAATAATCCGGGCGTCTACTTGAGCCAGCTCGCCAATGGGCAGATCCAATGGGAAAAACAGCTGAACGCCAATCTCGGCGCCGACTTCGAGCTGTTCAAAAGCAGGCTTACGGGTAGCCTCGACCTCTTTCAGAAGAACTCCCAGCACCTGATCCTCAACCAACCGCTGCCACCCTCTTCAGGCTTCGGCTCCATACTCTCCAACATCGGAAAGGTGCAGAACAGGGGTGTGGAACTAAGCGTTAATTACGGCATCCTACGGGGCAAGGATTTCGACTGGGATGTGAGCCTGAACGTTACCCGGATCAGCAATAAGATCGTCGATCTGTTGCCGAACGAGGATACGATCGCAGCGCGCGGAGCCTTCCGCAACGTGGTTGGGAAATCGGTGTTCGAATTTTATCTGCCGGTATGGGCAGGCGTAGACCCCGCCACGGGCGGCGGACTATGGTGGATAGACGAGCAGGACGCCAATGGCAATCTCACCGGCAAAAGGGTTACCACCACCAGCTACACCAATGCGCAGGCCAGCGAGAAATGGGTGGGCTCGGGACTTCCGAAATATACGGGAGGCTTCTCCACCAAGTTCAGGTATAAAGCCTTCGATATGAATATCCTGTTCAACTATGCCTTCGGCGGTAAGTATTATGATAATAATTATGCCGGGCTGATGGGTGGGTTCTATAATGGATACGGCGCACAGCTGGATGTGGATGAATTGAAAAGATGGCAGAAGCCAGGGGATATATCCAGCGTCCCCGGACTCAATCCTTCCAAAAACGATGAGGACCAGCTCTCTACCCGCTTCTTATACAACGGGGATTATATCCGGCTCAGGGATATAACGCTCGGGTATAGCGTCCGGCTGGACAAGGTCCAGAAAGTAATTAAAAGCATAAGGGTCTATGTCCAGGCGGATAATATCTATACCTGGGATAAGCTCAAGAAAGGATCCGACCCCGAATCGGCCCTGAACGGTTTTGCGGGCGGCAATGCATTTCCATTCAAGACTTTTTCGGCAGGTCTCGATGTTAACTTTTAATATTTAAAACTAATCCGATGATACATAAAAGATCAAGACTCTGGCTTCTTTATTCGGGATTGTGCGTGGCGATCCTGCTCGGTGCATGTAAAAAAAACTTTATAGACGGCATCCAGCCGACGAACAGCGCATCCGCAAAGGATGTCTTTGCCTCCGCCGATGCGGTGCGCGTCTATTTCACCGGCATCTACAGGACGGTGCGGAGCCAGTGGATAAGCACCGATGGCAGCGCCGGCGGAGCTTCCACCGATGTCTGGGGCTATAATGCGGTATTCCTGGCAAGGGATGTAAAAGGCAAGGATATTGTGATGCCTTACAACAGCTGGTATTATTTCGACTACCAGCATGATAACCGCGAACCGACCTATCGCCGGACAAAGTTCGTATGGTATTTTTTCTATGAGCTGATCAATCAGGTGAATGTACTGATCGCCGGCACCACCAATAGCGCCAGCATCGATGCGGCGGACAAGAAAAGTCTCATCGCAGAAGCAAGGGCTTTGCGGGCATGGTTCTATTTCGAGTTGGCGCGTGAGTTCCAGCTGTCCTATGGCAAGAACCCCAATGCGCTGGGCATACCCATTTATACGACTCCCGCCTCCGATACGACGAGGGGGAATCCGAGGGGCACCCTTCAGCAAACCTTCGATCAGATCAATACGGATATCGCCTATGCCGTACAGAATATCGGAACGACGCAGATACTGAAAGACCAGGTGAATACCAGCGTGGCCTGGGGGATGGCGGCAAGGATCTATCTGGAGCAGGGGAAATGGGCCGATGCCGAAACAGCGGCCAAAAATGCCATTCAGGGGCATAGCCTCGATGCAGCCGGCTATCCCGATAATTACAATGGGCTTACCTCTCCGGAAGTCATCTGGGGCTTCCCGCAAACAACACAGAACGGCGGTCAATCTCTTTATTATGGCACGCCCAGCTCCTTCTTCGAAAAATCGGGACAGGGATACGATGCCTTCTATATGAGCGAAGAGCTGGTGAATACTTTCGCCGCCACCGATGTGCGCAATACCTTTTACGTCTATGACCCGGACCCGACGCAGCCGGATTATCTGGCCAGCAATAAATTTGGTACAGCCGATGGTTCGGGCGGCGAAGCGCAGATGCTCAATGGAAGCATTCAGTCCATAAAAGTCACGGATTTCAATGAATCCCTCAACATGATGCGGGTGGGTGAGATGTACCTCATAGAGGCGGAGGCCAAGGCGAGACAGAGCGAGGCGGACGCAGGAACCGTACTGTTCGCCCTGCAGAGCAACCGCGATCCTGCCGCCGTCAAATCGGGCAATACAGGACAGGCGCTTATCAATGAGATCCTGCTGGAAAGAAGAAAGGAATTATATGGGGAACTGGGGATAGACTTTCTGGATGCCAAGAGGCTACAGCTACCTATCGACCGTACCGGCTCCAACCATGCCCCGCCAAACAATTTTGTGATACCAGCCAACGATCCTCGTTTCAATCTGAAGATCCCGCAGTCCGAACTGCAGGCGAACAAGAGCTTCCTGGCAAGTGACCAGAATCCATAACCAAATAAAAAACCCCTGCACTTGCAGGGGTTTTTTATCAATTCAATACTTCCTTTAATTTATTCTCGAGATCGTCACCTCTCAGGCTCTCCGCTATTATCTTACCCTGCGGATCGATCAATATGTTATAAGGGATGCCTTCGAATTTAAACGTTTCCACCGCCTTGCTGTTCCAATACTTCAGATCGCTGACATGGGTCCAGTCCAGCTTATCTGCCTGGATAGCTTCCTTCCAGGCATCTTTCTCCTTATCCAGCGATACGCCAAGTATGGCAAAGTTCTTATCCTTGAATTCGGTATGTGCCCTGACCACATTTGGGTTTTCCTGGCGACAGGGCCCGCACCAGCTGGCCCAGAAATCAACCAACAGGTATTTACCTTTATAGGAAGCCAGCGTCACAGGCTTACCATTTATATCCGGCAAAGCGAGGTCCGGGGCCTGCTTGCCTATCCAGCTTCCTCCTTTCTGATTGCGTTCGGCCTCGGCCATCTGCGCCAGCTGTTGATCATAGCTTTGTTTCATACCCTGCAGAACGCCGTTGCCCGGATACTTTTTCACCAGATCGTTCATGGACGATTCGAACTCCGCTTTGGAAAAACTGCGCGACGACCAGCTCAGGGCCAGCGCGGAAACAGTAGGATTACCATTGGTGTTGATGAATTGCCTGAGATAGGTGTTCAGGTCTTGTATGGCATTATTCTTTTTCACCGTAGCGGTCAGCAGGACGCTGTCGGACGCATGCTGTCCCTTCAGGCTATCCAGATCGGTCATAGTCCTTTCAACCTCAAAATTCTTTTTACCAAAAACATTGATCAGATCCTTTAGCTGAGTGGTGGCCAGAGAACCTTTCGCTTCGTAAAAATCATCCTTTTTTCCAAGATCGACATCGACGCTGATCTCTTCCGCATCATTGATCAGTGGCAAGGCCAGCGCATTGCTGCCGAATACCAGCTCGAATACCTCCTGCGATCTGGCCATTGTATTCAGGCTGAAATGACCGCTGTTGCCGGTTATCTTTGCGGAGTCCAGCGCAATGGGCTGCTGATCTTTTCCAGATGGCACTTCCAGCAGGTACACGTAGGAAACGGGCCCTTCCATCGAAGCAAGCTTATTGACATTCTTATACGTGCCTGCCACTGTGAAACCTCCCTTTGTCTTGTTATGACAGGAGCACAGGATCAGCAGGGATGCGCTCATCGTG
This sequence comes from Puia sp., assembly GCA_035317125.1. Classification (GTDB taxonomy): domain Bacteria; phylum Bacteroidota; class Bacteroidia; order Chitinophagales; family Chitinophagaceae; genus Puia. The sequence continues at coordinate 29,519 of DATHHO010000071.1, read as the reverse complement.
TTGAACAATATTTTTTTTAACATAATCATTTATTTCAATTGTCGAGTTTTTCAAGCAATAACTGGTTGGTAAGGCGGGGGTCCGCCTTGCCTTTGGATAATTTTTTGACTTCCCCCACAAACAAGCCGATAAGCCCTTTCTTACCTTTTTTATATTCCGTTACCTTATCGGGCATTTTGGCAAGGGCCTGCTCTACCCAGGCTGCTATCTCAGTCGTATCCGAGCTTTGCAAAAGATTCAGGGAGATGGCGATCTCCACTGGCGCGCGGGAAGGCGCATCGATCATAATGGGCAGGATCCGGGAGGAAGCAATGGAAAAGTTCAGCTTGTCCTGTTCCACCAGGTCAACGAGCAAGGCGAGGGACCGGGGAGTCACTGGGAAATCTTTCAGGGAAAGACCGCGTTCGTTGAGACTGGACTTCACCGGGCCCAGCAACCAGTTGGCCGCTCCTTTATAATTAGTCGTTTCCTGGATAAGCTGTTCAAAATAAAGAACCGTCTCTTTATCGTCACAGATCACCCTTGCATCGTACTCCGGCAGCTGCAGCTTCTTTATATATTTCGCTACCAGCTCTTCGGGCAATGCGGGAATGGCCTCTCTGATCTCTTCCAGGAAAGCTTCCGTGATGTGGAATGGCGGGAGGTCGGGATCGGCGAAATAGCGGTAATCATTGGCCTCTTCTTTGGTGCGCAGTGCAAAGGTAGACCCATTGGCCGCATCAAAGCTGCGGGTCTGCTGCTGAACGATCCCCCCGGCAGCAATCAGTTCTATCATGCGTACAGCTTCGTAATCAATAGCCCGCCGGACGTTCCGGATGGAGTTCAGGTTCTTCACTTCCACCTTTGTTCCCAATTCCGGGGCGCCTTTTATTCTTACTGAAATATTCGCATCGCAACGCATACTTCCTTCCTCCATATTCCCGTCGCAGATCTCCAGGTAACGAAGGATCTTTCTCAATTCGGTGAGATAGGAGGAGGCCTCCTCACTGCTATGCATATCCGGTTCGGTAACGATCTCGATCAGCGGCACACCTGCCCGGTTATAGTCGACGCAGGTATTTTCGGGGTCTATATCGTGAAGGCTTTTCCCTGCGTCTTCTTCCAGATGAATACGGTTGAGCCGGATATGTCTTTCTCCCGCCGCCGTCCGGATCGCGACCCTTCCCCCGATACAGATTGGGGTAGTATGCTGGGTAATCTGGTATCCTTTGGGCAGATCGGGGTAAAAATAATTTTTACGGGCGAAATAGTTATTCCGTTCGATCAGGGAATGGCAGGCAAGACCCATTTTTACGGCGAATTCCACCGCTTTTTTATTCAACCTGGGCAGGGAGCCGGGATGGCCGAGGGTAATGGGGCTTACCTGTGTGTTGGGCTCTCCTCCGAATGCGGCGCTGTCCCCGCAGAACAATTTCGTCTGCGTCAATAACTGCGCATGGACTTCCAGACCCACCACTATCTCGTATGCATCGTAATCGATCGCCATTTTCTTATACCCTTATTGGCGCCTGTTTCTTATAAGGCACGCAGGCAAAAATACCATATTCACTGCGTATTTCCTTCCCCGGCCTGCTAACCGGCCGAAATTGACAAAAGATGCCCTGTAACAGGAAGGTCCCGGGCATTCCGGGACCTTCCTGTGAATTTATGGCAAATCTTCTGTATGTTGATCTGTTGCTTATCGCCTAAAGATCAGCGGTCTTCAATTTCCTCGGGGTCTTTACTTCCACCTCCTGCGCCTTACCATCCCGGCTCAGGCCGATCTTTATACTTGCCTTGCCTTTGCTCTCTCTTGCCAGATCGGCCAGTGTCAGCACACTGTTCACTTCCTTCCCGTCAAAACGGGTGATGACGTCCCCTTCTTTAACGCCTGCTTTGCTGGCGGCGGACTCTTCATCGACCTCCAGCACTTTTACGCCTTTGCCATCTTCCGTATCCTGGGCTTTGATACCCAGCCTGGCCCTGCCATCTCTCATGAAGCCTTCGTAGCCAATGGGGGGGACGGGTGGGACCCGGTAATTAAACCCTTCGATCTTGGGAAAGGAATAATTGTAATTGTAACTATAGTCTTCGCCCTTAAATTTTTCGAGGGTAGCAGGGACTTTCAACTCTTTTCCGTCCTTTTTGTAGGTGATGGTTATTTTGTCCCCGACCTTATGCTTGCGGATGGTCGCCGTAAGGTCTTCCGGCCTCTCTATCTTCGTCTCATCGATCCTGGTGATCAGGTCCCCTTTTTTAAGACCGGCTTTTTCGGCGGCGCTGCCTTTTGTCACTTCCGTGACCTTTGCGCCGGTACCCTTGTCCTCCTGATCATCGGAGCCCGAAGTCACGCCCAGAAAAGCCCGGTTGGAATTTCCTTTCCCTTCGTTGCCATTATAAGACCTGGTTCCTCCCCTGCTGCGAAAAACGGATGTGCGGTCACCGTCGGGTGATATCATGACATCGGCATCGCCGGGGCCTGAAAAGGAAAAGCCCTCGCCATTATTAAAAACCCTCATTTTCCGCTGATGCACGGACAGGTTATCGTCCTCGAATTCGGATACGGGCTTGCCATTGATAAATACCTGCCCATCCTTTACTTCTACGGTCACCTTAACATCCTTATCGCCTTTTCTTTTGATGATGATCTCATCACTATTCCTGAGCTTACTCCCGGTGGTATCGTGATCTTCATTTTCCTGGGCAAAACAGGCGGACTGTAATAGGAGGACCAATGCGGCCAGTCCTGAGATCTTTAAAAAATACTGTCTCATCATTTGAGGGTTTTAAAAGTGACTAAATTGATCTACGTCAGATTTCGTATATCAAATATAGGGGTTTTTCCCAAATACGAAAGTTTTCGGAAATGTTAAAATGGGGTAACTATATACAAATTTACACCAAATAAATTTGGATTAGTGTAAAATACGACTTATCTTTATTGAGTAAATAAGTCGCTATGATACAAATTACTGAGTTTAAATCGCTTATGGACTTGCTCCAAAAATTCTCGGAAGAGAAAATTTGCATTGAGCACCTGGAAGCGATCCGCTGGAACGGGAATGTCGTTTCTCCTTTCGATGCCAGCTCCAAGGTATATAAATGTGCAGGATTCAAGTATAAATGTAAAAATACCGGCAAATACTTCAACGTCCGGACGGGTACGATCTTCGAGGATACCAAGGTTCCCCTTCAAAAATGGTTCGCGGCTATTTACATCGTGAACAGTCACAAAAAAGGCATCAGCAGCCATCAGCTTGCCAAGGATATAGCCATCACACAAAAGAGTGCCTGGTTCCTTCTTCACCGTATCCGTTACGCATTCGATCACGAAAATTTTAAGAAAACCTTCAATGATGTAGTGCAGGCCGATGAAAGTTTCTTTGGAGGTAAAAATAAGAATCGGCATGCAGACAAGAAAGTAGAAAAATCTCAGGGTCGCGCCCACAAGGATAAAACCGCAGTACTTGGCCTCCTGGAATACGGGCATGTTAGCTTAACTGTCATACCTAATACACAGGCCGAAACGATGCGCCCGATCATAAAGGCACAGGTTGCCAAGGGTGCTATCCTTGTGTCGGATGAATATGATCCCTATGTATGGCTGCGGGGACATTGCTTCCATGTAGTTGTCAATCACTCACACGGGCAGTATGTTAACGGTGCATTCCATACCAATTCAATAGAGGGATTTTGGAGCCAGTTTAAGCGTGGAGTTTACGGGATTTATCATTCGGTCTCCCGGAAGCATCTGCACCGCTATTGCGCTGAGTTTGCCTACAGGTACAATACCAGGACGGCCAAGGATCCAGCCCGCTTCAATTACTGTTTGACCGGAATCGATAAACGTTTAACTTATAAAGAATTGATTAACAATGAGTAATTCTAAATTATTAAGAGCTACACATGAAGGTAAACTAACCATAGGTGAATTGGAAATTCCGTGTGCAGTTCTGGCGGACGGTACGCGCTTGTTGACACAAGGGGGATTTCTAAAAGCGATTGGTCGATCACGAACTCCGAAGGCGGGCACCGGAGGGGGTGTCGCCGAAATACCCTTTTTTATATCTGCCTCTAATCTTAAACCATTCATTGACAAAGAGTTGTTACTGTCGACTACTCCGATACTCTTTACCACTAATAAAGGTGTAAAGGCATGGGGGTACAGGGCGGACTTATTGCCGAGAGTTTGTGAAGTATACCTAAAAGCAAAAGATGAAGATGCAATTTTGGCCAGCCAACAACAAATTGTAAGGCACTGCGAAATACTTGTTCGCGGATTAGCGCATATAGGTATTATTTCGCTTGTCGACGAAGCTACTGGGTACCAATATACCAGAGAAAAGGATGAACTTCAGAAAATACTAAAGGCTTACATCGCCGAAGAACTTTTGCCGTGGCAAAAAACATTCCCAGATATTTATTACAGAGAGATATTTAGGCTTAACGGATGGGACTTTACCGTCCCGAGCATAAAGAAAAGACCTGGGGTTGTGGGAACCTGGACAAATAAAATTGTTTACGAGCAATTGCCAAAGGGGGTTCTAAAAGAATTAAAAGACAATACTCCCAAAAGCCCATCGGGGAACTATACGGCCAGATTTTTCCAAAGCCTTACCCCTGATGTTGGCAATTCACATTTGCAAAATCAATTAAATTCGGTCATTACTTTGATGCAGGTGTCCGATAACTGGAAGAGTTTTATCATTCAATTTAATAAACTGGTAGATCGCCGCAAGGGGCAACTCGAACTTAAATTCGAGGATTTTGAAGAGAAGCCCCAAACTAAAAAAATTGAAAATCCAACTAGCTTTGATAAAACGTTGAAAGGACTGTTGTCTGTTCCGCCGCCGCCTAAAGATAAGAAAAGTAAATAAAGAGATAATATTAAGTAATCGGGGAACCCTCAATCCCATCCCATGGGTTTACGGACAAAACAATACAACGCTGGAGAGGAATATCTAATGTTCTGATTAAATTTTCTAATTCATTTTTAGCTTGTTTCAATTCGCAGTTGGGTTTCCATAATGTATTGTTAGGCAAATAAAAGATTTTCCCTTCATTTCCCTGCCATCTTTCCCAATATCCCATTGCTTTTAGGCTACTTTTAAGAATTACCAGCTTGTCAGCTGGGACATCAAAAATTATAACGGAATTCATATTTTTATCATTTACCTGATATGTGCTTTTTTAAAACAGAGATTATCCCCAATCCTGCCCCGACAAGCATATTTAGAGTGCTGCTAGGTGCTATTTTCCTTTGGTAAATGAAATCAGCATAACCATCAATTTTGTTTTCATTTAGCTTGTTCAGAAAAAAGTTACTTACTCCCAGAAACGTAAGATATTTATCCAAACTTTCATAATCCTCAGACTTGGCTTTATTGGCCTTAATAAGCTCTTCTAACTTATTTAAGTCATCGACTGACATTTTGGGATTCTCTATAGTGCTCATCATTATTGAGGTGTTTGGACAGTTTGGGTTTGTTGTTTTCTTAAGTTTTGCCACAATTCAAGTTCTGCTTTAATTTTGCCTGCCATCTCTTCGGCTTCCGTTGTATATTTAAGGACTTTTTGCTTATGAATTTCAAAATTATCTCTAAAATATTTATCAACCTGTCGTTCAGAATTTACATAGACAGCAACATTTATTGCCAATAGAAGAGTAACAATTATGCCACCAAAAATGAGCATATCGTCCAATCTTTTATTTGCAGAGGCAATTTTCTCTTCGAAACCCAATGATTGATTTTTTAACGATATTATGTCTTCTTGAGCAAGCCTTTTTCTTGATGTATCGGTAATAAATTGAGGAATGCTTAAAGTATATTTCGGATTAATGAAAACCCTGAACCATAAAAAAATTGCAAGGGTCGAAAAAACTCCGATTGAAATACCTAAAGCAATCTTCATTGAAAAAGTAAAATTATCACTTAATGAAACGTAAATTATGAAACAATATGAGAATTCATTGCAATGTACATAATTGCCTGAATATCAATACATACTTAAAAGTTAAGTTATTTTTTTGATGTCTTCATCCGTGAAATCACCCCTTTTTTCGTTTCCCCCTTTTATCTGCCAGATACTGGTGGTAAACAAGGTTCATGACGGCAATTACTTCGACCTCAATGAGGTCAGCAATTTTGATCATATCCCCGAAGTTGTAAAGGCGAGTATCTTCGATTTTATGCTGGCTGTAAGTGGCGGTTATCTACTGGAACCCATTGTTCGATAATCGAAATTCGCTGTTCTATTAGAGAAAGTCTGCTGTCGATAAGGCCAAGTTTTTGTTCCATGACCGAGAGCCTTTTGTCAACAATTGTAACGTGATCGTAGGTGTTGAAGGCTATCTTTTTTAGGTCGCCTAGTTCGCCAAATAACCTGGTTATTTGTTCGTCAGTCATTTCGGGGGAGGTTTAATGCTCCTGTAATATACTGACTTATAAGCTAATGCCGTTAGCTAAATTATACCAATAGCTGCGAAAAATATACAACCACCTGTTATTTATAGACCAATATTTCAACAGGTGTGAAAAAGTGGGTTAATCTGCCTAAAACCCCTATTGACCAAATTGGTGTAAATAGGTATGTCATTACCTAAAATGGGGAACAGATTTAAAGCTCGGTGACCCGATCTCGCTCTATTCGGTATTTCTGATTTTATTATTGAAATGGGCTTTTGATAAATGGCGATCTATCAATATATTATACTTACGCTTTTTTAGACTTGGGAAGTCCGATCGTCTTAAGCATATCATTTGCCTTGTCCAGTTTCTCCTGAAAAAGTACTTTGTCCTTATACTTTTCCAAGGACTTGTCTATTCTGACGACAGGCAGTTTACTTTTATTCAGATCTTTTGCCTTCATAATATACAAATTTACTAAATTTTTCTTTTTGCCAGAAATGCTTCGTATTCCACACGTTTTTGAAAAAGTTCCCATTCTCCTTCTTTTTGACCATACAATTCAAAATCTTCCTCTATCTCGGTCAAATATTTGGTCAACCCCATCCGATATAAGCGTGTCCGCGACCTGGAGCTTCCAGTCGCGTAAATCCATGCGTCCCAATGCTTGCCGGTAAATGCATAAACTGTGGCAACAACTGTAGCTAATACTTTTTCGCTATCTGCGTTGTTGGAAATGTTAAAATCATTTATTTCCCCCGTGTTTGGGTCTTTGTCACCGAAAGCAAGATTAAATATATCTTTTAGATTAGTTTCGCCGTATTGCACCAACTTAGAAATTCTTCCTTTCGGTCCTTCACTTACGAACTCAAAAACCATTAATGACTTTTCGGCCTTGAGTTCATACCGCTCAAGTTTCATATCTTTTCCTATTTCAATAAAGGTAAGATATTATCAAAAGCCGTTCCTGGAAACAACATCATCCATTTAGCAATTGCCTTACTGTGTCAATCACCTGCTGGAGCTGGCTTGTATCCTGCCCACCGGCCGTAGCCAGGGTCCTCTGGCCCCCGCCGCCGCCTTTGATCAGGGGAGCTATCTTCTCCTTTATGATGACAGGCGCCTGCAGATCTCTCGCAGTGGCAAGCTGCTCATCCAGCAAAACGGCCACGCTGGCCTTCCCCTCGATATTTGCGGCGAGCACCACCAGATAACCTGGGGACTCCCCTCCGGAGGAGGAAGGGCGGGAAAGCTCCGCTTTAAGATCGAAACAGAGTTTTTTGAGGGCTTCGGGATTGCCGGCGACAACGATCTCCCCGATAAAATTTATCCCATTGATCAGCCGGGCCTTGCCCGCAAGCTGTTTGGTCAGATCGGCCAATTGACGTGCTTCGGCCCTTTCGGCTTTTTTCTTCAATTCCGAGTTCTCGCTTACCAGTCCTTCGACCGATTTTTCCAGGTCTTTTGGATGCTTCAGGATCTCCCGGATGGAGCGTAACTGTGCGAATTGCTCCAATACATAAGCTTCGGCGGCCTTGCCGCCGACCGCTTCGATACGACGTACCCCAGCCGCTACGGCATTCTCATGCCGGATCGAAAAGAAACCCAGCTCACCGGTAGCGCCCACATGCGTACCTCCGCACAATTCGACGGAATAGCCCGGATCGATGATCACCACCCGTACGATATTCCCATATTTCTCACCGAACAAGGCCATGGCGCCAAGTTTCAGCGCTTCTTCCTTTGGCATTTCTTTTATGACGACAGGAATATTCTGTCTGATCTTTTCATTCACCAGCCCTTCCACCGACGCGATCTCTTCGTCCGTCATCTTTGCAAAATGCGAAAAGTCAAACCGAAGCTGCTCCGCATTCACGAGGGAACCTTTCTGGGCCACGTGCAAACCCAGCACTTTTCTAAGGGCGGCGTGCAGCAGGTGCGTGGCCGTGTGATGGATCTCGGTGGCCTTCCGGGTGGCCCGGTCCACTTTTGCCAACACTTCCGTTTGCAGGTCCGCAGGAAGCCGTTCAGCGAAATGGATGATCAGGTCATTCTCTTTACGGGTGTCCGTTATACCGATGGTCTCCGCGCCGGATTGGAGTGTGCCTCTGTCGCCCACCTGTCCTCCGCTCTCCGCATAGAAGGGCGTAGCTTCCAGCACCAGCTGCCAGCCTTCCTTTCCTTTTGCTTTTACCTTTCTGTATCTGACGATCTTACTGTTTATCTCGAGGGAATCGTAGCCGATGAATTCGGTCCATGGACGTTCGGTGAGATCCACCCAGTCCTCCGTATCGACGACGGCAGCGGCACGGGAACGGGTCTTCTGTTCCTGAAGCGCTTTTTCAAAACCGGCCATGTCGACCGTCCAGCCGGTCTCTTTCGCCATCAGGTCGGTGAGGTCGATGGGGAACCCGAACGTGTCGTATAATTCAAAGGCAAAAACACCGGGAATGTTCTTTTCTTTACCCGCGACCTGGCGATCCGGGGGATTCACCGGCAGAAAAGGAGCGGATGTGCTGTTCGCCGCAACTTCATTCCCTGCGTCCGTTCCGACAAAAGCCTCGAACCGATCGATCCCTCTTTCCAGCGTCCTCAGAAAAGCTTCTTCCTCTTCCTTTACCACCTTGACCACAAAATCAAGCTGCTTGTGAAGCTCAGGAAAAACGTGCTCGAACTGCGCCGCCAGCCCAGGCAATAACCGGAACAGGAGCGGCTGCTTATAGTCCAGATAAGAATAGTAATAACGAACGGCCCTTCTCAGGATCCGTCTTATCACATATCCCGCTCCGGTGTTCGAAGGTAGCTGACCATCGGCGATCGTGAAGGCGATGGCGCGTATATGATCGGCTATAACCCGGAAGGCTATGTCTTTCTTATTATCAGCGGCCGTGTATTCTTTACCGGTAAATTTTGCGGTGGCGCCGATCGTGCCGGTAAAGATATCCGTGTCATAATTGGAGGTCTTTTCCTGCAATACCCTCACCAGCCTTTCGAGGCCCATGCCGGTATCCACGTGCCTGGCCGACAGGAGCTCCAGGCTACCATCCTTAAGCCGGTTGAACTGAATGAATACGTTGTTCCAGATCTCGATCACCTGCGGGTGATCCTTATTCACGAGGCTGGCGCCATCCTGCTGGCTGCGCTCGTTGTCCGGCCGGCAATCCACATGGATCTCCGTACAGGGGCCGCAAGGGCCGGTATCGCCCATCTCCCAGAAATTATCTTTCTTATTGCCCATCACGATCCTGTCGGCAGCGATCCATTTCTTCCATTCTTCAATGGCTTCGGCATCGGGTTCAAGCGCCTCTTTCTGATCGCCCTCGAATACCGTTACATACAGCCGGTCCCTGGGAATGCCATAGACAGCCGTAAGCAGCTCCCAGCTCCAGGCAATGGCCTCTTTCTTGAAATATCCGCCGGCAGGGTCCGCAGGATCTCCGAAGCTCCAGTTACCCAGCATCTCGAACATGGTGTGATGATAAGTATCCACCCCCACCTCTTCCAGGTCGTTATGCTTTCCGCTGACGCGCAAACATTTTTGCGTATCGGCAACACGGGAATGCGGGGCCTTCTTATTGCCCAGGAAATAGTCCTTGAACTGATTCATCCCTGCATTCGTGAAAAGCAGGGTGGGGTCGTTCTTTACAACGATGGAGGCGGATGGCACGATCGTATGATCTTTCGATCTGAAAAAATCAAGGTATTTCTCTCGTATTTCGGCACTGGTCATCATAAACGGAACAATCTTTGGTTGTTATTTGGTTCGCACCAATTATATTTGTACGCTCTGTTCAAATAAGAGCGGTGCAAAGGTACACCAAATCAAGCTGTTTTACGGATCTGCCGGAGCCAACAGCTTGCCATGGCCTGCAGATGAAAAAGATAAAGTACTACTATAATACCAATACGCTCCGATACGAAAAATTGGAGACCCCTCTGCGGGTTACCCTGCTACGTGTCCTGGGTTTCCTGTCGGCGGCCGTCGTCACCGCCCTCATCCTGGTCTCCATCGCCTATAAATATTTCCCTTCGGCCAATGAAAAGCGGCTCATGCAACGGAATGAGGCCCTGAATGACAACTATTATGTGCTGAATGAAAAAGTGCAGAAGATGCAGGAGACGATGACCGAGCTGGAAAAAAGGGACAATCATGTCTACCGGGCCATTTTCGAGGCCGCGCCGATCCCCGACAGCGCCCGTGCAAGGGCCGAAGAACAGCAGAAAGAGATCCAGCTCGTGCAGGGAATGGACCAGGAAAATCTGTACACTTCCATCGCCACCACCCTGAATAAGCTGGACGCCAGGATGGCCTTCCAGACTAAATCCTACGCCCAGATCGATGGCTTCATCAAAAATAAGGAACAGCTCCTGGCCTCTACCCCGGCCATTCAGCCGGTCAGCAATAAGGACCTGAGCCGGCTCGCCTCTGGCTATGGCTACCGGATAGACCCTGTCTACAAAACGACAAAATTCCATGCCGGGCTCGATTTCGCGGCCCCACAGGGTACGCCGATCTATGCTACCGCCAATGGAACGGTGGAGGTGGCCGGCAATACGGGCAATGGATATGGCAATCACGTGGTCATCAACCACGGCTATGGCTATGGCACGTTATATGGGCATATGTTCAAGGTCAAGGTGCGGGCTGGTCAGAGGGTCAAACGCGGCGAGATCATCGGCTATGTAGGCAGCACGGGCAAAAGCACGGGCCCCCATTGCCATTACGAGGTGCATCGTAACGGCGATCCCGTGGACCCGGTCTATTATTTCTATAATGATATCACTCCTGAACAATATGACCGCCTGTTGAAGCTGGCTGCGTCCAGTAACCAGAGTTTTGATTAAATTTGCAGGAGGCCTTTTTGCGCCGATCAATACCGGAACGATTTTTGACAACGTTCCTTTAGGAATGAAAAAAGTACTGCCCCAGATAGCATTCGATTTTGAGGCTGCTCCAGAGCAGCCTTCTCCCGCGACTGCCCAGGTACAGGAGGAGTCCTATCCGGCTGGTGTCGGCGTCCGGATCAAATCGCTGAAGAGCAGTTCCCCGGCAGTAACGGCTGAAACGGAAGAGCGGGAACCGGCAAGCCCGGAACCAGAGACCCTGGAGGCTGCAAGGCTGGAAACGACTGATCAGGGACCGGAAACGGCCGATGAGGAACCGGAAAGTCTGGTGACGGAAAGCATCGTACCGGTAGAGTTTGTCGCAGAGCCCGGGGCGCCTGTAAGCGTGGTGGCTGTTCGTCCCGCAACGACCGTCAAATCAAAAAGGGGCCGTAAATCCCTCAAGCAGGCGACTGCAGAAGCCGATCTGATCGAAGTGCCCGCCGACGAGATCCTGTTCAGTAAACAATATTATACCATGGGAGAAGTAGCGGAAATGTTCCGTGTCAATCAATCCCTTCTCCGGTTCTGGGAGACTGAATTCAATATCCTTCAACCCAAAAAGAACAAGAAAGGCGACCGCCATTTCCGGCCCGTCGATATCAAGAACCTGCACCTGATCTACCACCTCCTGCGCCAGCGGAAATATACTATAGAAGGAGCAAAAGAATTTCTGAAGAAAAATAAAAAAGCGGAAGAACGCTTTGAAGCCATCAAGCGCCTGCAGCAGATCAGGGCCTTTCTCCTCGAGCTGAAGGCCCAGGCCTGAGCAACGTCGCCAGCTCCGGACGCATCCTCAAGTCCCCTTGCTTTTCTGGTCCCCGGATGCTGGCCTGAGTCCTGCATCTCCCGTCAGCCGGATATCTGTGCTTGCTCCGGATATAGTCACCCCAAGCTTTTCCATCAGATGGAGTACATCCAGATTGATCTTCTGTCTGACCTTGTTGAATTCCTCCTGTGTAACGGGCGAAGTAAAATAATCGACATTCACCAGATAAGCGTTGCCTGAAATATCATTCAGAAAGGCCGTGCTGTTCTCCACCCTGTCGTCCTTAAGGATGACCTTTATCCCATCGATCATTTCAGACAAGGCGCCGGAAGAGGTCGACAGGCTCAGCTCCAGTCTCAGTTCTCCTTTGCGCTGTGTCCTCAGGGTAAGGTTATCGACGATGCTGTCCACCATCTGTTTGTTTGGAACGGTGACATAGGTCTTCTGATCCGTCCGGATACGCGTGCTGCGGAGGCCGATCCGTTCTACGGTGCCTGAGATATTGTTTACCTTTAGCACGTCCCCGGCCGTAAATGGTTTATCGAAGAAGATAATGAAGGAGGCGATCAGATTCTCGATGCTCTCTTTGGCGGCGAGGGCCAGTGCGGCGCCCGCCAGGCCCAGGGAGGCCAGTATGCTGCTGACATTCACCTTGAATGCGAAATTGAGCACCATCAGAAACCCGATGATCCCCATGATGACCTTCAGGAAGTCGCTGAAGAAAACGATCAGTTGGTTGTCCCTCAGGTCGCCACTGTCGCGGGCCCTCCGCTGGAGGATGAGGGCTATGAAATCCACGATCCTCAGGAGCAGCCATATAAATCCTCCGATGATCAGCGTGATGGCGAGCGCGTGGATGATCTCTTTGGAGCTGATCTCGTAGATGTCGAAATCGATCTCACCGGGGAAATGCAATTTTTCGATAGAGCTGACAGAGACGAAGAGGACCAGAAAAGTCCCGATAGGACCCACCACCAGGCTGACAAAGGAAGATCTGTCGAGTCCCGAGGCCATCCGTTTGATAAACTGGAATAACATGCCTGCTATCATGCGGGATATGACCCGCTTCAGCATAATGACGAACAGGATGGTGCCGGCTACCAGGATGTATATTTTCAGCGGATTGCTAAAGACGATCTGGTTCCAGAAGTCGTGCATGATTGGAAATATTAATGGGCGAAGTTAGGAAAGTCAGCGTCGTGAATAAACTTCCAGCGCCTTTTCTTTGAGGACATAGACGGTCGTGGGGGTGATGAGGATCCTCAAAGCGCCCCGGTAGGCTGAGGGTATCGGCTCTTCCTGTACATCCGGTGTGCCCAGCTGATATTTGAAAAATTTCTGCTGGTTGCGACCGATCATGCTCTTTTCTATCACCGTAAAATCAGCCCAGCCCGTCAGCGGAACACGGCTCTTCAGGCCTCCATAATGATCGAATGCATAGATCCCTTTTGCCGGATCGTATAAATAGACCAGGCCGGCCTGGTCCCTGATAACAGAGGGGTCCGGAACGGTGTCGAACAACTGCCGGAAGTCATTGGTCTGATCGATCAGCGATCCGTCATCGCCAATGCGTTTGAGCCTCGCGTCCAGCTCGTCATAGACCCAGACATTATTGTCATAGGCAAGCCCGACGGCCTTTGCCTGGAGGATATTCAGCTTGCGGAGGTCGATCGTGTTGATCATGTTCAGGAACCTGTCCAGCTCGATGATGACGGTGAATTCCCGGTAATAGACCAGTAGCTTCAATGGATTGGTGGCATCTATGGACCATACCTTCCCATATTTCCGGACATCGTTGAATACGGCCAGCGAATCTCCGTTCGCGTTCAGCTTCTTCAACTGGTTGTCCTTGCTCAGGAGATAAATATTACCAAGATTGTCCACGGTGAAATCCACGATATCCGCGCTGATGGTCTTGCTCAGGTAGAAGCCGCCATTCTGCTGCGCGGGCTGCTGGGCCTGCGCGCAGGCGACACTCATCAGCATCATAAAGAAGATATGGTTCTTTTTGCGCATCATTTCCGGATGATCTTTTGTTCCATGGCTTCCGTATCGGTCAGCAGCGACAATCGTTCGCCATCGAATACCGCATAAGTATTGTAGCGTATCCAGTCGCCCAGATTGATATACCTGCTGGCCGCCCGGTCATTGCCCCCGTTGCCCAGCGAAAAGTCGATCGGCAGATGGCGGTGGCCGAATATAAGAAAATCAAAATACGATTGCGCAAGGAGTTCTTTACAATAAATGATCAGCCATTCCTTATCCTCTCCCAGAAATTGTTCGTCGATCAGACCCGTGACCGCCCTGCTGCGGCGGCTGAGCCAGTTGGCCAGACCGACGCCGATAGCGGGGGGCAACAGGCCGAACAGCCCTTGACAGAAAGGGTTGCGGAATATCTTTTTCAGCATTTTATAACCATGGTCGCCGGGGCCCAGGCCGTCCCCATGGCCGATGTAGAATTTCTTACCGTTCCATTCGAACTCCCGCGGTGCGTGATAGACCGGAATATGCAGTTCCTGTTCGAAGTATCCGCTCATCCACATATCGTGGTTGCCGGTGAAAAAATGCAGGGGAATGCCCTCGTCGGCGATCTCCGCCATTTTCCCAAGGATGCGTACATATCCTTTAGGGACGACGGTCTTGTACTCATACCAGAAGTCGAACAGGTCTCCGACGATAAAGATTTCCGCAGCGTCCTTCCTGATCCTTTCGAGGAACCTCACGATGAGTTTCTCCCTGACGAGGCTGACGGCACGGTCGGGCGCGCCCAGGTGGAAATCGGAGAGAAAATATATTTTTTTGCCCGGAGGGATCTGCATGACACGAATATAGGCTATGAATGACGATCTACTAAGAAAACGAAGACCTCCTTTGGTCCATGAACACCGACGACCAGGGTCTTCTCGATATCGGCTGTACGGCTGGGACCGGTCGCAAACGTGATCAGGGAAGGGAGATGACCCTGATATTTCTCCTTCAGCGACTGCAGGCCATCCCTGATATCGTACACCAGCTGATCCGTATAGGCTATGCAGATATGAACGGGGGCGTAAACACTGGTCGTCCGGCCGCTGGGACCTGCGGCGCTCATGACGATACTGCCTGTCCTGGCCACCAGCAATTCGCAGGAGGTGACTGCCGCTTCGCAATCCCCCAGCTCCACCTCGGCAAAGGGGATAAAAAGATGCTCTTTCAGCATATCCTTCAGGGTGGGCTCCCGGCAGTAAACTTTTTTCCAGTCCCGGTGAGTAATGAGCGTATTCAGCTGACCGGCCAGCTCATGGTGGTTGACGCAGAAAATGAATTTGCCCTGCAGCCGGGTAAACTGTTCGGCAAACTCAATTTCCGGTTCTTGTGATGCGGGTTGAAAAACAGAATGATTGCCTTCGCTTTGTGGAAAAGGAATAGGCGTTGATTGACTCAACGCCTGCCTTATTTTTTTGAGAATGTTTCCCTTTGCGGAGGATACCTTCATTTTATTATTTCACTTCTTCGGTTGCAGGGGGTATGTATGCCGGAGCAGGGATCCCGTTATCATTGACCGGGACATGGTCCTCCGGATGATCCGTAACATCCAGGGCCCGCTTTTCCTCGTAAGGGCGTTTCCCGATCAGGGCTTCCACATCACTCTGGAACAATACTTCTTTCTGCAAAAGGGCCTCGGCCAGGATCTTTACCTCTCTGGATTTGATGGTCAGTAACTCTTTCGTCGCATCGTAGGCCTGATCGATCAGCTTGCGCACCTCCTCGTCTATGATTTTGGAAGTCTCCTCCGAATACGGCTTCGTAAACGAATTTTCCGCCGAAGGATCATAGAAGCTGACATTGCCGACCTTATCGTTCATACCATACACAGTGACCATGGAGTAAGCGATCCTGGTGATCTGCTGAAGATCGTTCTGTGCCCCGGTAGATATTTTCTGGAAATTCAGGTCTTCGCTGGCCCTGCCACCCAGGGTCATACAGATCTGATCGAAGAGCTGATCCGTATTATAGAGATATTGCTCTTTTGGCGTGTATTGTGCATATCCGAGGGCTGCCACTCCCCGCGGAACGATGGTGACTTTCAGAAGGGGATAGGCATGTTCGAGGTACCAGCCGCAGATAGCATGCCCGGCCTCATGATAGGCGATGATCTTTTTCTCTTCGGGAGAGATGATCTTGTTCTTCTTCTCCAGCCCGCCGATCACCCTGTCCACCGCATCCTGGAAGTCTTCCATCTCCACGTTGTCTTTTCCTTTCCTTGCAGCGATAAGGGCCGCTTCATTACAAACGTTGGCAATATCCGCCCCGGCAAAGCCCGGTGTCTGTTCGGCCAGTTTATGAATATCCAGCTTACTGGAGATCTTGATCGGTTTCAGATGCACTTTGAAGATCGCTTCCCTTCCCTTGAGGTCGGGTTTGTCGATAGAGATCTGTCTGTCGAAACGCCCGGGCCGCAGCAAGGCCGTATCCAATACATCGGGACGGTTGGTAGCGGCAAGGACAATGATCCCGCTGTCTCCGCCAAAGCCATCCATTTCTACCAGCAGCTGGTTCAGCGTGCTTTCTCTTTCATCATTGCTCATGATGGCATTCTTGCCTCTGGCGCGACCGATGGCGTCTATCTCATCGATGAAGATCACGCAGGGGGCTTTTTCCCTGGCCTGCTTGAAGAGGTCACGGACGCGGCTCGCGCCCACTCCCACGAATAATTCGACAAAATCGCTGCCGCTCATAGAGAAGAAGGGTACCTGGGCTTCCCCGGCCATGGCTTTCGCCAGCAGGGTCTTACCCGTTCCCGGAGGGCCTACGAGCAGAGCGCCCTTGGGTATCTTACCACCGAGCGCCGTATATTTTTTGGGATTCTTTAAGAAATCGACGATCTCCATCACTTCTACCTTCGCCTCGTCGAGACCGGCGACATCATTGAACGTGATCGTCACTTTTGTGCCTTTGTCGAATAAGGTGGCTTTTGACTTGCCGATATTAAAAATACCGCCCGGACCGCCGCTGCCGGCCTGTCCGCCCATCTTTCGCATCAGCATGACCCAGATCAGCACGATGATCAGTAAGGGAAGGAGGAAATTCAGCAGGGGACCGAACCATTCACCTTCCGACTTGGAATTGATGGCGATCTCCAGCTGAGGATTCTTTGCAAAATAGTCCCGGAGCATTTTTTCGTATTCCTTCACATCGGTGACCTTGAATTCGAACTGGGGGCCATCCTTGTTCACACCGCCCGCGGGCCAGCTGTTCTGTTTCAATTTACTCGCGTAAAAGCCTTTATTGAGACTATCCTTTTTAACGTATACCCTGATCAGCTGCTTGTTGGAGATGATATCGATCTTTTCTACGTCTCCGTTTGCCAGCATGGTCTTGCGGAAATCCAGCTCATCGACCTGGTGTGCATCGGGTGTGAATGTGCCGAATAAGTTGAAGCCAATCAATACAGCCGCAATGATACCCCAGATCCAGTATATGCTGAACTTAGGCCCTTTTCTTGAACCGTCATCATCTCCCCTGGGTCTGAACCGCGGAAAGTTACCTTTCTCATTCTGTTTCAAATCTTCCTGTGGCATTTATTTGTACCTGTTGTTTTCGTAATTAATAATAGAAAATATAAAGTAAATGTTCGAAAAAACCCTGTAAACGACTAAATATACTGTTAAATTGCCGTGAATTGAAGGCTTTTCTACCCAATATGCTCTTCCTGAGGCGCATCGCTCCACATCTCTTCCAGCTTATAAAAACGGCGTGTTTCGGATTGCATCACATGGACCACCACGTTTACATAGTCTATCAATACCCATTGAAGAGACTGTCTTCCTTCGTGCTTATAGGGGAGTTCGTCACAGCTTTTCTTTACTATTTCTTCCACGCTATCTGCTATTGCTTTCACCTGGATGCCGCTCCGGGCCTCACAAATGATAAAAAAGTCAGCGACTGCTTCGGGTATCTTGCGGAGGTCGATCGATACGATATATTCTCCTTTCTTCTCCTGAATAGCGTGGACAATGGCTTTAAAAATTTTCGAATTCCTCGTTAATCTCGCTACACTTTTGCGTTTCCGGGTAGCTAATACTGAAAGCTGTTCCAATAATCAAAACGTTTTTGTGATAAATTATATTTAAATGAAGGCAAATCACCATATTGTGAGAAGTCGGGACTAATTTCGCACTCTCCAAAAATAGTAATCTTTTGCCTATATGTCACTCTTTTATTGAATTGAGATCCGTGGATAGCACCAACAACTATGCCATGGCAAAAGTTCATGCAGGAATGGCTTCCGAAGGAACTATTTTCTATGCGCATGAACAATGGGCTGGAAAGGGGCAAAGAGGCAAGTCCTGGAGCAGCCTGCCGGGGGAAAATATCATCATGAGCGCAGTGCTGGAGCCTGGGTTCCTGACGGTTACCCGGCAATTCCCGCTCAGCGTCTGTGTAGCGCTGGCCTGTCATGACTTTTACAGCCATTATGCCGGTGCAGTGGAAACGTCCATTAAATGGCCCAATGACCTTTACTGGAATGACAGAAAGGCAGGGGGTATTCTTATTGAAAACAGTTTCCGCGGAGATAAATGGCTGGCTTCCATAGCTGGAATAGGGATAAATATAAACCAGGAGCAATTCCCCGGAACGCTCCGGAATCCCGTATCGCTAAAACAGATCACGGGGAAGGGCTATGATGCGGTGGAAATGGCCAGAGAGCTGGGCGGATATCTCTGGCTCCGGTATGAAGAGCTGCAGACAATGGGCGCAGAATTTCAGCTGGCGGCATACAATGCAAGGCTGTACAAACGCGGACAGGTTATTTTCCTGATGTGGAAGGATATTGTTGTAAAGACTTTGGTAAAAAGCGTCGGGGCCGGCGGCGAGCTCCTGACCGAGGATACTACCGAAAGACAGTTCAGGTTCGGCGAAGCGGAATGGATGATTTAATCTTCCCACGCGGCGACCACCTCTTCCGCATGCATTTTACTCTTCGGTGTAAGGAATATTTTGCGGATGACCCCTTTCTCATCGATAAGGAAGGTGGTGCGGTGCAGGCCCATATATCTGAGGCCATATAACAGTTTCTCACCCCATACCCCGTATTTATCGATGAGGGTATGCTCAGGATCAGCCAGCAACACGAAAGGCAGATCGAATTTCGCTTCAAACTTCTTGTGCTTTTTTTCATTATCCGGACTTACACCCAGGATGGAAAATCCCTGTTGCTTCAGCAGCGCGTAATTGTCGCGGAGATTGCAGGCCTGCACCGTACAGGTGGGGGTGCCGTCCCTGGGGTAAAAATAGAGCACCAGTTTCTTTCCTTTATAATCGGCCAGCGATACGGCTTGTCCGTTCTGGTCTTTTGCCGTGAATGCAGGGGCCTTGTCCCCCTCTTTCAGATGGGTCATTTCGGTTGTGTTTTTGAATTATCTGGTAAACTTGTATTCTTTTACTGCGCGGTTGCCAGCTTCATCTTCCACGGACACCCGCAGGATATGCTTGCCCGCAGGGCAATGTCGGTCGAATTTATAGACAAAGGCAAGGCCCTTGTCGTTCGCAAAGCAAAGCCATTTGCCATCCAGCTCGGCCCTGAAATTCCGGATAGCGCCAAGATTGTCCCTCACCATAAATGCTATCCGCGAAGCTCTGTCCAGCATGGCCCCATCCGTGAAGCCAACGGGAAGGATGACGGGAGCTTCCTCATCCGCCACCAGCTGAAAATTCCCAAATTCATGGAACCTTGCCGAGGCCCATCCACCCTGCCATTCCGGGCGCTGCGCTTCTTTTGTGTTCCCATAGGTCCGTACCATCACTATCTTTTCCTTTTCGGCAGGGGTGAGTTCCTGACCGGCCCTGATGCGCACCAGCAAAGGGTCCTGCAGAGGGATATATACGGCCCCAATGCTATGCACGGCCGAGACGGCGCCTGGCAGAGAAATGCCGGAACCGGGATAACCGACTACCGAATAATGGATATGAACGGAATCATAAAGGGATTTCTCCGCTATATAAAATGCACAATCGACCGTCTCATAGCCATCCAGCATTCCGGGATAGAATTTTTTATCGGAGGGGCGATCGGCAGCGCGATCGGCGGCGCGATCTGTGGCCTGGCTGTCCGCAGTGGCGATGCCAGGCGTTGGTCTGTACTGTACGCGGTATCTCAGCTCCGAAGTGTTGCCGTAAGCATCGCCGACCTCGATCCTTATCACATGCGGTTGTCCATCGCCGAGATCGATCACTCCATCTGCAGGATGGTCTTGCGGCGATCCCTCCGGACGCGATGATCCCTCCGGACGCGGCGGGCCCAAAGGCCCCGGGGGCAGCTGGACGCCGGAACCGGCAGACCGGTAAATGGACGGTGAGGTATACCCTGGAAGACGGGATAAATGCTGTAGGAAAGGGCCCCCGGTCTCCCGGGTCTTGTAGTCGATATGTGCATTGATCGTATGCGTGTCGTCATAGCCGATATTGTCCATCTGGAAGCCGACCACGGCCTGGTCATTATCGAAAAGCACCGCCTGATAAATGCCGTTGGGATTAGCGGAGCCGGATTGGGTATCGAAGGCGGAAATGGCAAAGCTTATCCGGGATGCGCCGGTGATGACCGGGTCCGGACCGATGGAATAAAGGGCGTGCCCGGACGGGGGCGCCGATGCCGGACCGGGGCCTGCCATAGCGGAAGATCCCGCTCCGGCCATGCGGACGGAAAAGATCTTAGGGGTTTGTTCATAGAGGCTGAGCCCACGGTCATATATGGCGAGCCGCTGGATAACCGGCGGAACATTGTCCGGCACCGGCAATCCGAATAATAAAGGGTTCAGGTTGATATCGTCCGGAGTGCGCCTGATCTCGAAATGAAGATGGGGCCCCTGCGAGCCGCCGGTGTTCCCGCTGTAAGCGATCAGATCCCCTTTCTTTACCGGAAAAAGGCCAGGCGGCACGGTAATAAATACCTTCCAGGATTCTGTCCTGTATTGCCGTTGCTCTATCCAGTCGGCCAGAGCCGGAATGAAGTGGTTCAGGTGCGCATACAAGGTCGTATAACCATTGGGATGATTGATATAGATCGCTTGTCCGAATCCGGCGGGCTCGATCTTCACTTTTGCGATATAACCATCGGCTGCGGCAAATACCGGCAGGTTCTCTTTTTTCTGGGTCCGGATATCCAGCCCCATATGATAATGGCCGGGGCGCAGCTCCCCGAAATTTGCCGCCAGGCTCATCGGGATGTTCAGGGGATCGCGGAAATATCCTTGCGGATAGTTTTTTGAAGGAAAGACCTGCGCAAAAGAGAGCAGGGAACGAACACAGAAGATCCAGACCAGTACGTATCTCATCCCGCAAATTTACTCCCTAAAAGGGAAATACCTTCCGGAATCGGGGCGGCCCGACGGCGTCTTTTCCAGAATCCAGGAAGCGTCATCCATTTTATGTAACCGGGAACGGAATTTTTCCGTCTAAGTGGTTGTCAGTCTGCATAAGCGGCACTTCCTAAAAAATACTACGAAAAGAGTATGCATTTTTTAAAGTTTGGTACAGCTTTTGGCTTCAGAGAATTGTCTTATAACCAGTGGACCCATGTCCACTTTTAAAGAAGCAGTCATGAAAGGGGTTAAAAACAAAATGGTATTATTCCTGGCAGTCACCATCGGTGGGATGGTCGGCGTGCTGAAAGGGGAAGAAGCCAAACAAAAATGGGTCTTTAAGATCCGCAGTAAATACGAAAACCGCCGGCTGATGGCCGAACGCAGGTCTATTGCCCGTAAAGGCGGTGTGCTGCTGGATGATATCGAGCTGGCTTCGTATCATAATAATTAAGCGCGCCCACCGGCGATCGTCCCAAACGATCGTCCCAAAGATTTATATCATTTTATTTTTTTCTATAAGGGTAAGCCCCGGCCGATGAGGCCGGGGTTTTTTGTTCTCAAGGGAAAATTAATGGGGGAAATATGCGCTGCCGCCTTACCTTTGCGCAATTTATTTTTTTCCACCATGCCCAAAGATTCCTCTATTCGTTCGGTCCTCATTATCGGTTCGGGTCCCATTATTATCGGTCAGGCTTGTGAATTCGATTACTCAGGCACCCAGGCAGCCCGCAGCCTGCGGGAGGAGGGGGTGGAAGTGATCCTCATCAACAGCAATCCGGCCACGATCATGACCGATCCGATGATGGCCGATAAGGTTTACCTGCTGCCCCTGACGGTGGAGAGCATCGAGCAGATCCTGGAGGAGAATAAGATAGACGCCGTACTGCCCACCATGGGGGGGCAAACGGCCTTGAACCTTGCAAAAGAAGCCGAGGACCTCGGCGTCTGGGAGCGCTTTGGCGTCAGGCTGATCGGGGTCGATATCAAGGCGATCGATAAAGCGGAGGACAGGGAGAAATTCCGCCAGTGGATGATCGCGCTGGGGGTACCTGTTGCCGAGGCCAAAACGGCCAATTCATTTCTGGAAGGGAAGGAATTTGCCCAGGATATAGGGTTCCCCCTCGTAATACGGCCCTCGTTCACCCTGGGCGGGACGGGCGGCGGCTTTGTACATGATAAAGACGATCTTGACGAGGCATTGAACCGGGGCCTGCAGGCCTCCCCCATTCATGAAGTGCTGGTGGAAAAAGCGGTGCTGGGCTGGAAGGAATTCGAACTGGAACTGTTGCGCGATGCGAATGATAATGTAGTGATCATCTGTACCGTGGAAAATTTCGACCCGATGGGTGTTCACACGGGCGATTCGATCACCGTGGCCCCGGCCATGACCCTGAGCGATACCGCTTTTCAGCTTATGCGGAATACGGCCATCATGATGATGCGCGACCTGGGTAATTTCGCCGGCGGCTGTAATGTGCAGTTCGCCCTGAACCCGGAGACGGAAGGCATTATCGCCATCGAGATCAATCCAAGGGTAAGCCGTTCATCGGCCCTGGCATCGAAGGCGACGGGATACCCTATCGCAAAGATCGCGGCAAAGCTGGCCATCGGCTTCAGCCTCGATGAATTAAAGAACCAGATCACAGGCACCACTTCCGCCTATTTCGAGCCGGTACAGGACTATGTGATCGTAAAGATCCCGCGCTGGAATTTCGATAAATTCAAGGGCGCAAACGATACCCTTGGTCTGCAGATGAAGAGCGTGGGAGAGGTAATGGCCATCGGAAGGAGCTTTACGGAAGCTGTTCAGAAGGCCTGTCAGAGCCTTGAAAATAATGCCATAGGGCTCGGTTATTATGGAAAGAGCCTGATGCATGCCGAAGAGCTGCTGGAATATATCAAGACGCCGAAATGGGACCGGATCTTCCGGATCAAGGACGCCCTGATGGCTGGTATTTCGGTAGGCACCATTTCAAAGGCCACGAACGGGATCGACCGGTGGTTCCTTTACGAGATCCAGAAGATCTGCAACATGGAAAAGGAACTGGCGAAATTTAAGATGGATACGCTGCCCCTGGACCTGCTGAAAGAAGCCAAGCGCCTGGGGTTCAGCGACGACCAGATCTGCAAGATCATGAACAACGGCACGGAGGATGCGCTGTACGAAAAGAGAAAAGCTGCCGGTATTACCCGCACCTTTAAAATGGTGGATACCTGTTCGGCGGAATTCGAAGCAAAAACACCATATTTCTATTCCACTTTCGAAGACGGCCATTCCAATGAAAGCAAGGTAAGCGACAAAAAGAAGATCGTCGTGCTCGGATCGGGCCCCAACCGGATCGGTCAGGGGATCGAATTCGACTATTGCTGCGTACATGGCCTGCTGGCGATCCGGGAATGTGGGTATGAGTCCATCATGGTGAACTGCAATCCCGAGACCGTATCTACCGACTTCGATATTGCGGATAAATTATATTTCGAACCCGTATACTGGGAACACCTGTGGGAGATCATCGAACATGAAAAGCCGGAAGGGGTGATCGTACAGCTTGGAGGTCAGACGGCCCTGAAGCTGGCGGAGCGGCTGCATGAAAAAGGTATCCGGATCATCGGCACTTCTTATGACAGCATGGACATCGCCGAAGACAGGGGCCGTTTCAGCGATATGCTGAAAGAGCTGGAGATCCCCTACCCCAATTACGGCACCGCCACCGATGTGGACGAGGCCATACAGGTGGCCAACAGAGTGGGCTACCCGGTGCTGGTGCGTCCCAGCTATGTATTGGGAGGTCAGCGCATGCGCATAGTCATCAACGATGACGAAGTGGAAAAGGCGGTAGTGAGCCTGCTGAAACATATTCCCGGTAATAGAATACTGGTGGACCATTTCCTCGACCGCTGTCAGGAGGCGGAGGTCGACGCCATCTTTGACGGCGAGAACTTCCATGTGATGGGAGTGATGGAGCATATCGAGCCGGCCGGTATCCATTCCGGCGACAGCCATGCCGTCCTGCCCGTCTTTAACCTTACGCCGCTGGTGGTGACGACGATGGAGCTGTATGCGGAAAAGATCGCCAGGACCCTGAAGATCAAAGGGCTTATCAATATGCAGTTTGCGATCAAGGATAATAAAGTCTATGTCATCGAAGCAAATCCAAGGGCTTCCCGTACCACCCCGTTTATTGCAAAGGCATACCAGATACCCTATCTGAATATCGCTACCAAAATAATGATCGGAAGCTATAAGCTCACCGACTTCAGATTCGAGAAAAAGCTCAAGGGATTTGCGATCAAGGAGCCGGTGTTCAGCTTTAACAAGTTCCCCGGCGTCAACAAAGAGCTGGGGCCCGAAATGAAGTCTACCGGGGAGGCGATCCGATTTATCAAAGATCTCCGGGACCCTTATTTCCGGCAACTGTATAAGGACAGAAGCATGTACCTCAGCAAATAAGTAAAATTATTCATATGGAGGAAATAGAGATCCCCACCGAACATCTTCACGAAGAGATCCAGGAGAAGGCGGCAGAAGAGAAGGAAAAATGGGTCCTTTACGTGGCGTTATCCACCGCATTCATGGCCGTACTGGCCGCGGTATCGGGCCTCCTGGCCGGCCATCATGCCAACGAAGCGCTGATCGAAAGGGTGAAGGCCTCCGACCAGTGGAGCTATTACCAGTCTAAGAACCTGAAGGCCGAGATCGCCGTCAATACGGACAAGATCCTTCATGCGCTGCCTGCCGGGGCCACTCCTGTAGCCGACAACAGCAAGGATATTGCCCGATACGAAAAAGATAAAGAGGAGATCAAAAAAAAGGCGGAGGAGGCGGAAAAGAGCTCCGAATGGCATCTCAGCAAGCATGTTCCCCTGGCTTCCGCAGTCACGGCCTTCCAGGTAGCCATTGCCGTCTCGGCCATCGCCATACTCACCAAAAGAAAGCGGTTATGGTGGGGTGGCATACTGCTGACCCTGGCTGGAATTGTTTTTTTGATCCTGGGAATTCTTCCATGAGCGGGAAAAGAGTATTTTAGCAAGGAATTTGCAGTGACAGATAGATTAAAAAGTTTACTTATGAACAACCCCATAAAACGATTGATCGTTCTTGCCTTCTCCATGTTCTCCATTACTGTCGCTATGGGACAGTTAAAGGCAAAAGTAAAATGTCCTGACTTTTACGTGGATATCCTGAACGGCACGGTCAATGATCTGAAGCCCAGCCGTACCCTGGACGAGATCAGGACAAAATTCCCCTGTTACACGAGCACCGAAGACGAGAGTGAAACCGCAAAATGCGGTGGTGGCGCATTCTTCAAAGACAAGGATATTTATTTTTATACCAAAAGAGATTATGTGGAAGTCGGCCCAAAGTTCCTGGGCAAGATCAGCCTTCCCCTATTAGGCGCCAAACGCAACAGCCTGTTCAAATGGCTGGGCAATCCCAAAATGAAAGACGATCTCTGGGATGCCTTCCAGATGGAATACGGGACGCTGGTCCTGCATTATGATGGAGCGGGCATTGCCGGTAAAGTAAAAATGTTCCAGTTCAGCACCGTAGGCACGGAGTCGCTTAACCTCTGCGAATAAATCAGAACCTAACCAAAACTTCAAATCTTATGTCTTTTTCGACCATCGATTTTAAAAGGCCCTTAACATCGTACGCAAAAGTCAGAATCATTATTGGAAATCTCATCAGAGGGAAAAGTTCTTTCATAAAAAACAACCGGATCAAAGATAAGGTCCTTTTAAATGTTGGCTGTGGCCCTTATCCTTTAAAGGAATTCGCAAATCTCGATTACGCCTGGACTCCTGAAATTGATGTTTGCTGGGATTTTATCAAAAAGAAATTTCCATTTCCCGACAATTCGTTTGAAGGAATCTTTACTGAACACTGCCTTGAACACATTTCTTATGAACAGTGCTTTGAGACCCTGAAGGAATTCCATCGGATGTTGAAACCAGGCGGAACCATCAGAATTATCGTTCCGGACGGCCAGATCTATATTGACCTGTATCATGAGAGGACGAAGGATCCGTCCATCAGTCTGCCTTATGGGCAAGAGGAGGAAACGGGGATCATCAGCATCAACAGGATCTTCCGGAATCACGGTCATCTTTTTATTTATGATGCTGAAACAATGGGTTTGCAGCTTTCGAAAGTGGGGTTCAGAAATGTCAAAAAGGAATCGTTTGCCGCCGGTCGCGATAAAAGGCTGCTGATCGACAGACCGGAAAGAGCCGTCGAAAGCCTTTATATCGAAGCCACAAAGTGAGCAGGCCGGATGATCAGTAACCAGTTACAAAGTAAACTGATTTTCCCCGATCCATTTCATGACCATGGGGAAAGCAAGGTGGAACCAAGCCGTGTATTTTGCCGGATGCGATCCCAGGTCGGCACGGATCTCATCCAGGCCCTTAAAGCAATGATCGCTCACTTCGCTCTTATCGGGATGGACCATCCGGTTATAGTTTCCTACGAATACATGGTCGAATTCAAATTCCGTCAGTCCGTTTGTAAACTCCGTTCTGTAGGTAAAATCAAAGATCTTTTTCAGTCCGGCTGTAAACCCCAGCTCTTCATTCAGTCTGCGCACGGCAGCGTCTCCTGTATCTTCCCCCGGCCTTGGATGGCTACAGCAGGCATTCGTCCATAAGTTGGCGCTATGATATTTCTGAGGAGCTCTTTGTTGCAGCAGCATTTCGCCTCTGTCGTTAAAAATAAAAACACTGAAGGCCCTGTGCAAAAGGCCTTTCTTATGGGCTTCCATTTTTTCCATGACGCCGACCGGCTCGTCCAGTTCATTGACCAGGATAAGTTCTTCCTGCTGCATAGTTATGATGTACTGATTAAAATCGCTGGATCTGGGCCTTTAATAATTTACGGGCAAAATGTATCCGGCTTTTTATCGTTCCCAGCGGCTCCTGCAACATCTCCGCGATCTCATGGTATTTGAACCCGTCGAAATACAGTAAAAATGGATTGCGAAAGATCTCAGGCAGCTTATGAACGGCCGTCTGGATATCCTTCACCCGCAGATTACCTTCCACCGTTCCAGCGACGGCGGCCTGGTTGGAATTAAGCAGGAATTCATTAGGACTGCTATCAAAAATGGTATTCTGTTTGGCTTTGCGGCGGTAATTATTGATAAAGATATTCCGCATGATGGTGTAAAGCCAGGCTTTGATATTCGTGCCTACATTATATTTATCCTTATTGGCTAAAGCGCGGTATAAAGTCTCCTGGAAAAGATCCTTTGCTGTTTCAGAATCACGTGTAAGCGTAATAGCGAACGGTTTTAGGAACTCCGCATTATTTACCAGAAGTTGGTTGAATTCTAAGGAGGCCATAAAAATTATCTGTTTAATGATTTAGTGTACAAATTTAAACATAAATACTACTGGGAAATCACAATACGGTCTAGTGGCTTTGTTAAAAAACTAAGACAAAGAAACTCATTAAGTTATGCAAAAGAGATGCCAGCCGACCGGCAAACCGGCCATAAAGGCCGCATCTGAGGGATAGGACGACTGAACCGATCAGACTACGCCAGGCTGACAGTTATCCCCGCCGGACCGACAGTTGTACCTGACATAAGTAGACCATCTGCCGAATGCCAGGGCCAGTAGATGGGTGAGTGCCGGTGACTTGGAGATCAGAGACCCGCGATAAATTCCAGCACCTCGGGAAGGGAGCGGCGGAAATTCACGCCATCGGGGATCTTTTTTATCTGGGTATGCGCCAACTGACCGGAAATGACCAGCGGCATTCCAGGTAGCTGTTGGGTGAGCTGCATGAGGAATTTTTCAAAATTGAAGCCGCCGGCGATACAGGTAAGGTGGGTATAGAGATAATCGGGGTTCTTGAACCTGCAGACGAACTCAATATCCTTTATCGGCATATCCGGCCCAAGATATAATATTTTAACTCCATGATTTTTAAGAAGATAGTGGACGTATAACAACCCCAGCTCATGATGTTCCCCCTCGGGCAGGAACAACAGCACGGTCTTGCTGACCTGCATACGACTTACCGCCCCTTCTATCCCTACGATCAGTTTCTGCCGGATGATATTCGAGACCAGGTGCTCCTGTGCCGGATGGATATGATTGGTCATCCAGAGAATGCCGATCCGGTGCAAAAAAGGAAAGATGATCTGGGTGATCGTCTTATCGATCCCTTTCATCTGGATATGCTTGTCCAGCAACTGCCCGAAAAGTTCAATATTCAGGTCGATCATGTGCACAAGGAGTTCGTTTACTATCCTTTCCTGCTGCGCTTCGTTGCCGGACAGCATAAGGATCTTATTCCTGAGCTCCTGTTCATTCATCCGGCCGATATGAGAGATCTTGTACCCGTACTTATTCAGCAGGGAAATGTTCAGGATGGTCTTCAGCTCCTGATTACAATAATACCGGATATTGGTCCCTGTACGGTTGGGTTTCAGGAAATTATACCGTTGTTCCCAGATCCGTATCGTATGAGCCTTTATCCCCGATAAATTTTCCAGGTCCTTGATGGTAAAGACGTTCATGGCGATATTACAAGGAGCAGGAGAGTTTTGTTTAAGGAATCAGGGGTAAACGATAAACTTTTGTGGGGGAGGCTGAATGGAGGGCCGTAGGAGCCCAGAAGACGGGTTATTGGCAATAGGAGGGAGTGGCAGGAAGAAGGTCAGGATGGGCGGCAGCGGGCGCCTAAAGCCCTGCATTCTGGATCTTACCGGAATCGACCAGCTTGCTGATGACCGGGAGGAGGCGGGAGGAGGAAGACCTGAGCAATTCCAGATGCCTGCCATGATGGAGATCGGTGCCGAGAAGGTCGATATATTGCTTTTTAATGAGGAACTGAGCCAGTTCTACAGAGTCCTTGCCATAATGTCCGATAAGGGAGAGCAGGTTGAGCTGGAACAGGCACCCGGCATCCTTCAGCTGGTCGAACCAACCTTTATTCGCGCCGAAATACAGGTAGCGCTCGGGGTGAGCAAGGACGGGCCGGTAGCCGCAGATCTGCATTTTAAAGAGTATCTCTTTTAAGTTCATGGCCGGGACCACAAAAGGAAGCTCTACCAGCACGAAGTTCTCCTTGAGCGGCAGCAGCGGCGCGTCGCTGTCCAGGAGTCTTTCGAAACGATCATCCAGGAG
>DATHHO010000070.1:0-11948 GCA_035317125.1 Puia sp. | reverse complement strand
GGCTCGCACCCCCGCGACTCCCGCACCGCCCTCCGTCGCCGCTCCACCCTGCACCCCCGCACCGCCTTCCGCTCCCTGAAAAGTTCTTTCCTTCAGCCCCGCCGTAATGATGGACGCCTTATTTTTCTCGCTGATCAGAAAAGCCTGCTCCAGATAACCTCCTGCGGGCATCAACCGGTGTAGCTCAAGACAGGTGGTCAAAGCTCCCTGATAAACATCCCCGCTTTTTTTCTTCAGGAACAGCTTCGCATCATCCGTGTCATAGCTTTTTTCGATATAATGCAGGATGGACAAGCTGGCCTCATACGCCTCATAAGCCGCCAGCAGATATTCTTTTTTCGGATCCGACCGGTACAACGCTCCAAAGACGGCTGCCTTTTTGAACAGGGCATCGAACAAACGGTAATAAGCAAACACACCCGTGATATTGACGGGGTTGGAATAGATATCTGTATTGGAAAAATGACGGGAGAAGATAATGATGGCCTTTTGCAGGCTGGCCAGCGCCGCCATATATTGTTTCTGACCGGACAGGAGATCGGCCCGGTATAATTCATTGATGCCTATGTCGAGGCCATTCGGGGAAAAACCATTCTTCCCGGATTGCAGCAGGTTCAGGAAATAAGCGGAAGAGTCCGGCTTTCCCCATCGTAACTGTGCATAGCCCATTTCATTATAGACGGCAGGAATTTTGGCCGCGTTTACCTTTCTGAAACAAGTCAGCGCTTCCGGATATTTTTCCAGGGCGGTATAGGCCCTGCCCATGTTCGTGTAGATATAATTGGTGACCAGATGGTACCGGAGGGTCTTTTCATACAAGGCCAGGGATTCCCGGTACAGACCGAGCCTGTAAAAGGAAGTGGCGATATTTGTCTCCAGGCCCACGGCGGACAGCGTGTCGAATGGCTTCCTGCCCTGAACGATGCCCAGCGCCCGCCCGAAATAATTCTTCCCCTGCCGGTAGTTGCCATTATCATAATACAATACGCCGAGGGTGTTATAAAGCCTGACCTCATCATCCGGATCACGGACCTTGGCGATCAGCGATTCCGCGCGGAGCAGAAAATAGCTGGCTGAGTCGAAATTATTGAGGTTATAATAGCAGGCGCCAACATATACCTGGATCACAAAATCAAGCGAATCTTTTTGCCTGCCGGCGGTCCTTCCATCGGCTCCGCCATTTCCTTTCGCCTGGTCTTCTCTCACCCGCACATCCACCATGGATCCATGCAGCCTCAGGGCGGTCAGATAAGCCTCCCGTGCCCCGGTAAAATCATTTTTAACATCGAGAAGGACTCCTTTTTTGAGATAAGACTGGAACAGAAGCGTGTCCCTGCCGGCAAGATCCGGATAGCTGGCGAGCGCGGCGATCACCTGGATAAAGCCGGCAAGAGCGGCGCTGTCGGTACCCGGCACCGCCAGGCGAAATAGTTGGTCTGCTTTACGATAGGTCTGGATGATCTGGCCTTGAGGATCGCCATTGGGATTACCCATATTCCTGGGATCGCCGGGATTGCCGGTCTTGTTGGGTGCGCCTGGAAGAAAAGATGCCAATACCAGGAAAGCCAGTGGAAGTATAAGAACTTTCCCCGGGGACATACAGGTCGTTTGAAAAGTGATGTAAAGGTCACTCTCTAACGACCGCCAGCCTGCATTATTGCCCGGCTGCGTCCCACACCCCTCATCGGGGCCGGCCTCGTCTCATCCGGTTACCTGCCCTGGGTTCGCGGCCTGTCCGGGACACCGGCCGCAGCCCCATAGCTGCCGGACCGGGAGCCACTAGTCCGACCCCACCCCCGCTTACTCGCGTCTTACGATGATAATGAGCGGCGGTCTGGGATTATATGATTTGCTGATAAGCAGGAGACTCAGGGTATTGGTGAGCTTCGTTACTAAATTTCCCAGCAGTCCCGAGCCGATGGACGACTTGCTGCTGTAATAGGCTATCGTTAAGTCTATATGCTGCAGCGCGTGATTGCTCGCATCATTAAGCTTGTAATAAACTGGAACGGTGATCGTCTGTCCGTCGAGGGGAAGCAGACCGAATGCGCCACCCAAAAGCCCGGTACCATTCAGCGTTTTCTTCAGATCGATCTCCCCGCTGGAATTATTGATGACCACTTTCCTCGCAGCCGCCGTACCGGTGACATCAAAGGTACAACTGGTGCCGGGTCCCGAACAGGCCGGGGGCAGGTAAGGGTTTGCATTGTAATAAGGCAGCGCCTTTTCCTGATGGTCGTTCAGAACATAGACACTGTCCATATAGGCGACACCACCGACGATCAGCGTGCTGATACAGGTGTCCGTCGTTCCGCTTTTTACGAAACCTATGGCATATCTCAGACCGGTCTCACTCTTTGTTATATTGATCGCTCCCGTCAAGGAGTCGATGACCATACCTATCGGCCAGGAAAAATAATGACCTGCTCCCGGACTGTTTACGGGACGGAAAATATAATCGGAGCCGCTTGTCGGCTGACCATAGATAATGGAATCGCCATAGATCGGCAATACGGGACAGCTGCTGACGCTGGGTGGGGGTGTCTGTGGAAAAGGGACCGGTGCTGCCGGCGTATCGACCTTTGCCTGTTTGACCGAGTCATGTTTTACCGCGACAGTATCATGCTTTACCGGTGTTGAATCCTTTGGAGCCTGGGTCGTATCGACCTGGGTTTGTCCGGTGATCTGGATTGGCTCAACAATCTTGCGACAGGCGATGACGCTGATGAATAGTGCCAATATAATCAGCGAGGATATATATTGATTTTTTTTCATGGGTACGGGGCGATTAAGGATTAATAACTAAACAAAATACCTATAATTCCAAATTCTACTTATTCAATTCTAATGTATTACACCCTATAAAGGGCAGCCAGACTTCTGGCCTTCCTATTTAGTAAAAACTGCAGGTGGAAATGTAACCACACTATACTATATCGTGAAAACCCGGCTACCCTTAATTTTTAAATCATTGATAATTAACATATTAGATAATTTAAGGAAATTTCGACCCCCAGACGGTTACATTTCTTTTTCCAGCCCTTACTATATAGAAAGCAATTATTAATTTTTAAATCCTGTTTTATGCCAATCGATCAATTTGCAAAAGAAATGGAAGGCAAGATCCTGTTACTCGATAACAAAAAATTCGTTGTCTGCGTCAGCTTTATCGGCATGTATTATATGGCCTTTATTGTTTTTCTGACCCATCAGCTCCTGACATCCGGCGGATTTCATTAGTCGCTGCCTGTATCGAACATCCATTATCCTGATGACCACTATCCATATCCACACTATCCATCCTCTGACCGACCATCCAAATTCTCTGAACAACCAGCATCCGATCCTGAACAACCAGCGTCCGATCCTGAATAACCAACGTCCGATCCTCTGAACAACCACCATCCAATCCTCTGAATAACCACTATTCCTGAATATCCACCATCCGATCTTTTGAATAACCATCGTCCTTGAACAACCACCATCCAATCCTGAACAACCACCCATTCCAATTTCCTGGTTAACCAGTTCCGCTGCCTGACATTCCATTGCGCCGGCTTCTCTGTCGCGCCGCCGGATATCAGCACAGCACCCCATGGAGTACCCGATATTTCGATGTACTTTGGGTCATGGGAAAAAATAGCTTGTCATGCCTCCTTTGCTTAC
Organism: Puia sp.; assembly: GCA_035317125.1. GTDB lineage: Bacteria > Bacteroidota > Bacteroidia > Chitinophagales > Chitinophagaceae > Puia. The sequence continues at coordinate 8,282 of DATHHO010000070.1, read as the reverse complement.
TAATGATCGCCTCTGCGGCAAGGCCCCAGGGCAACTGGACACATGGCCGGCTGCATACCACATCCGACGGACATTATCTGCAATACGAGGATGGAACACCATTCTTTTGGCTGGGTGACACCGGCTGGGAGATCTTCCACCGGCTGACCCTTCCCGAGATCACAGAATATCTTGACAACCGCGCCGCAAAAGGCTTCAACGTGATCCAGGCCGTTGCGCTGGGTGAATTTGACGGTTTGCGGAGGCCCAACCGTTATGGACAAACGCCCTTACAAAATCTCGATCCCACACGCCCCAACGAAGATTTTTTCACGATCATAGACAGTACGATAAAAATGGCCCTGCTCAGGAACCTGTTCATCGGGTTGTTACCCACCTGGGGCGATAAGGTCACCCCGCATTGGGGCGACGGCCCCGTCGTTTTCGACAGCGCCAATGCCTATATCTATGGAAAATGGATAGGGCAGCGTTATAAAAAATATCCAAATATCATCTGGATCCTCGGCGGAGACCGGCCGGCTGTAAAAGACAGCTCCGACTGGCGCCCGGTCTGGCGACAGATGGCAAAAGGTATTATCGATGCCACGGATCATCATTGTCTCATAACCTATCATCCCTGGGGCGGCTCCAATTCCACCTCCCAATGGATCCACAACGAATCCTGGCTGGATCTGAATATGTTCCAATCCGGTCACGGCAGCGGACACGATGTCGCCTGCTGGGAACTGGTTACCCGGGACCGTGCGCTCATGCCGGCCAAGCCCACTCTTGACGCAGAGCCGAATTATGAAGATCATCCCGTAAACCCCTGGCCAAAATGGAACACGGACAACGGACGCTTCAGAGCCTATGATGTAAGAAAGCAATGTTACCGTTCCGTATTCGCCGGCGCCTGCGGGGTGACCTACGGGCATCATGCGGTCTGGCAGTTCATGAGCGCAAGGGAAGAGGCCGTCAATTACCCCGACCGCGGCTGGATCAATGCTATGGACCGGCCCGGAGCCTTTCAGGTAGGTTATCTGAGACGTCTGATGGAATCCCGGCCGATGGCAGGACGTGTACCCGATCTTTCTATCCTCATGCAGGGACAAGGCGACAAAGGCCAGCATATCGAGGCATTCAGGGCGGCCGACGACAGCTACGCCATGATCTATCTGCCAGTGGGCAAGACGGTCACCATCCGCACCGCCATTATCCGGAGACAGAACATAGTAGCCTGGTGGTTCAATCCCCGGGACGCATCGGTACAAAAGGCCGGGACCATCGAAAATAACGCGCCCCACGACTTCACGTCTCCAACCCTGGGACAGGAAAACGACTGGGTCCTCGTCCTGGATGACGCGCAAAAGAATTACGGCCCTCCCGGAGCAGCGCCGCGCCCCTAGCAAAACCCGAGCCATCGGATATTTTGCCCCAATTCTTTCCAAAGGGGGAACCAAAATCCCAGAAAAGCAGCATCGCAATCCGGCAGTTTGTCCTTGCACAAAAAATGCATAGGCTGATGCTGATATAATCAATATATATATGATCTTGCTGGTAATAAAATTCGAATTCGGGGGCCGGGAATACTCCGCACTCGCCCGCGTAAAGGAAAAGGACAAAAGAACAGAATATGCCATCACGGTGATGAATGGCGAACTGGAGCAGCTCCTGTACGGTAATCACGTGATCATCGAAGAAGATGGAGAGATAAGGTTGGATCTGTCACCGGATACCGAAGTCGGCAGATTAAAATGCATCATCGCCAAAGCGCTGAATGTCTATATCCGGCATGCTGCGGAAAATAAATACCCTCAAAGTCTTAATTGAACGGCGGATAAGTATTTTTGGCCGGGCTGGCGAATAAACTATTTTTGCAGGTGCCCAGCCAAAATCGCACAAATTGAAAAATTACCGCATACTCAATTATGGGTTCCTCCTGACCTGCATGGTCGGCTACGGGTGCGCGCCACTAAAAGAAGTCAATCAATTCGCCTCCTCCTGCCAGCAAAGCCTGGCAAAAGCCAGCTTCACCGGGTACGGATATTACGGATATTGCTATGACTCCTGCTATACGTTCAACCGGTCCGGGAAATTCCTCGTGGATTTTGATTGCGATTGCAGCTATGCCCACAGACTGGATACCCTGATCAGCAGGGAGTATGGGATCCTGAGCGATTATTTTGCGGCGCTGGCCAGGCTGTCCGGCTCGGAAACGACCATCGATTTTGCGCCGGTAGCAGGGGCTATCAGCGAAGGCAGCTACGGGAATATTACCATCACAGCGCAGGAGTCCGGCGCCGTCAACAGGCTGGCCAAGGTGGCGACCGATCTGTTCACGGAAAAATACAAATCGAAAAAAATAAAGGAGATCATCCTTACTTATAACGACACGCTGAAGATCGCCATGGAATTGCTCAAGCTGCACCTGGACAATCTCAGAAGCAAGATCCAGCTCATGGGAACCGAACTGCAGTTGCGGTCCGATCTTCTTATGGCCAGGGCGCAGACCGATGCCGAAAAATTCGCGGTCGTGTATGTATATAAGCAAAGATCGCGCGAGCTCGCAGGGGTCATTCCTGCCTTCGATCGGCAATACGAGGCGCTGGATAAGATGCAGAAAGGGCATATGGAGCTGTACTCGAAGATCGGGGAACTGAGATCGGAAAGCCTCAGAAAGTCGGTGCTTGATCTGGCCCGCGACATTCATTATCTTTCGGACAATACAAAAAACTAATCCATGGGTACGACCGACGATGCGAAATTTGCCAATACAATGGGCCATTTTTACCAGGCCCTCGCAGGGCAGATCGGAGAATTCCTGCATACCCATATCAAAAGCCTGTCCGACGGCCAGATCGGGATCCTGTCCGGTGACGAAGAAAGGCTTATCAGCTACGCCAATACTTTCTTTTCGCTGTCGGATAATATCGCGTTCGAAAATTCAGCCAGTTATTTTAAAGGGGTTGGCGACGCTACCGATGCGATCGGTGCGGCCATGAAAAAAATCGACGATATCAATAAAGTGATCGGCATCGCTGCCGGCTGCATCACCCTGGCGGCCGCGATCGTCAGCGCAAACGGGCAAGGCATTGTGAGCTCCTGTCAATCGATCCTTGCCGCCGCGAAGGCATGATCCGCCAAACCCAAAGCCCTTCTGCAGCGTTCCACCGTGCCCGCGGCAACGCAGCATCACGACGAATCCCCTAAATTGCATCATGACCCATCAGAAGTGGCCCGTTATTCCGATCTTCTCCTTTATCTGCTCTTGCATCCTGTATGGCTGCTCAGGCAATCCCGGCGAGTCCGATACGGCGGTCGTCACGGCCGCACCGACGGTCCCGGCCATCAATTTTTCGGTAGTGGATTATTTTCTCCATGATACGACATCCTATACGGAAGGCTTTCTGGTGCATGACGGAGAATGGTATGAGAGCAGCGGGCATGTCCCTGAATTCCCCTATACCCGCTCTTTATTCGGGGTCGTCGACCGGCGCACGGGGAAGATCGACGTAAAGGTGGAGAGAGAAAAATATTTCGTGGAAGGCATTGCTTTTTTTAATAAGAAGATCTATCAGCTTACCTATCAGACAAAGATCGGCTTTATTTATGACGCAAAGACTTTCCGGCAGACCGATAGCTTCCGGTACGCGAATGCCGAGGGCTGGGGTATGACCACCGACGGAACGCACCTCATCATGAGCGACGGTACGGCCGAGCTCACCTATGCGGATCCTGCAGGCTTCCGGCCCGTCAGAAAACTAAAAGTGACGGAGAACGGCATTCCGAGGGACAGCCTCAACGAGCTTGAATATATCAGAGGCTTTATTTACGCGAACATCTGGTATAACGACCATATCGTGAAGATCGATCCTGCGGATGGTAAAGTGGTCGGGAAGCTCGACCTCAGCTCGCTGGCCTTTCAGGCAAGATTGAAACATCCCGACGCCGATGCCCTGAATGGCATCGCGTATGATTCCGTTGCAGACAAAATATATGTTACCGGCAAGCTCTGGCCCAATATCTATCAGATCAACTTCCCTCATTGAAGCGGCGCCAGCACCCGCTTCATGCCGCGCTGAGCCTCGCCGCGCACCGATAAATTATTTCGCCGGTCCCGCGCCATATTCATACACCGCATACCCCCACGGTTCCATCTTCCACGGCTTGCCGCTCAGCCGCTCGCTGGTCCTCATAAAAACGTTATAGGCGCTGCCCTGCAGTCCGGTATCCTTTATCGACACCGTCTGTTCCGCGGCCGAAAGATTCAGAATAACCAATATTTTTTTACCGGCCTTTTCCCGGACATAGGCATACAGCGCCTTTTCATCTCCAACCCCAGCCTTCCGGAAGGCTGCATCGGCAGCCAGCGCCGCATTCCTCCTGCGTAACGCGAGCAGGGTCTTATAAAAAGCCCCCCTCCCGAACTTTGCGAACCCGATCGTGTCCTTGTCGAAGAATTTAATAGCCCTCAGCACCGGCTCTTCCTGCCCGCTGTAGATCAGTGGAACGCTGTTCCCCGTTGTCTGCGTGAAGACGGCGAAAGGAGCATGGCTTGCACCCGGAAAAACGGCGAAATCGGCCTGGTTCCAGCTGTTCTCATCATGGTTGCTGGTAAAATAAAGCTCCATGGCGCCTTTCGGATAATCGGTGTTGTATTGCGTCCTGATGCTGTCCAGCGCGAAGGCGGGCCTCTCCCCACCCGCCACTTTCCCCATCATATGGAACATATCCCAGGGATAGGTGGCGTCAAATCCATTCTCCAGCAGATAAGGTTTGTCTCCTTCCGCCAGCATGAAAATCGACTTCATTTTCCTCAGTTGCCCGATGCACCTCGCCCAGAAAGGGCCGGGCACGTTCCACGCCACATCGCAGCGGAACCCGTCTATCCCCGTCTGCGTGATCCAGTACTTCATGGAGGCGATCATGCTGTCCTGCATGGCGGCGTTGGTATAATCCAGTTGCCGGGTATCCGTCCAGCCAAAGGGAACGGCCGCGTTGCCCGTACTGTCTTTTACAAAAAAATCGGGATGGTCCCTGAGCCAGCGATGATCCGCACCGGTATGATTGGGCACCCAGTCGATGATCACTTTCATACCCAGGCCATGAATGGAGTTCACCAGCCTTTTAAAGTCGGGGAGAGTCCCGAATTCAGGATTGATGGCCGTGTAATCGGAGACGGCATAATAGCTGCCGAGACTGCCCTTCCGGTCGGTGACGCTGATGGAATTGATGGGCATGAACCAGAGGGTCTGAACACCCATTTGCCTGAGCCGGTCAAGATGTTTGGCAAAGGCATTGAAGGTCCCCGCGGGGGTATATTGCCGCACATTTACTTCGTAGACATTTCCCCGGAGTATCCAGGCTGGATGTTCACCGGCGGCAGGCTGTCCGGCGGCCGTCGCGGCGATCAATAAAAAGAGACAGAGAATACCGGATAATTTTTTCATGGCTGGCAATTTTAGCAGGCTAAAGCTAGGTTAAAAAACCCCGCAGATCATAGTGGGCTTTAATTTTACTAAAATAAAAATTTACCCCCTTACCGGCCTTTGCTGTCGCTGGATAGAAATATATATTAACTTGATGTCCTGAAAATGCTTGTCATGATAAAAAATACATTCTTGCTCGCCGCTGTCGTTGTTTTTGTTGGTTGTCTAAGCACAAAACCAAAAGGGGCCGAAGGCTCTAAAGGATCAATGGGCTCAAAGGCCTCTAAAGCCTCCGAAGGATGGATCTCCCTGTTCGATGGGAAGTCGCTGGATGGCTGGAAAGTCGGCGACAATGCCGAAACGTTTTCGGTGCAGGACGGAACGATCGCCGTCCACGGCAAGACTGCCCATTTATTTTATGTAGGCGGTGTAAAGGGCCATCATTTTAAGAATTTTGAATTCAAGGCGGATGTGAAGACGGAGCCAGGGGCCAATTCCGGGATCTATATCCATTCCGAATTCCAGCAGGGCGGATGGCCATCGAAAGGATATGAAGTGCAGGTGAACAATTCGCACACCGACTGGCGCCGTACCGGCAGCCTATATGCCATCGAGGATGTAAAAGAAGTGTATGTAAAGGACGATGAATGGTACACGGAGGCGGTCACCGTACAGGGCAAAAGGATCGTCATAAAGATCAATGACAAGACGGTGGTCGATTATACGGAACCCGAAAATGTACAGCGTCCCAAGGGCAGCGAAGGAAGGGTCCTCTCCAGCGGCACCTTTGCCTTGCAGGGCCATGATCCAAAGAGCCAGGTCTATTTCAGGAACATCATGGTAAAGCCGCTGGCCGACTAGCCCCGGTTCATTTCACCGGTCCATAATCGTTTGCCGGCCAGTCGCCAGTCTCCCGGTCATCCATCATCATCAGCATGAAATATCTACGGCCTCATATCTTGTCGCCCTCCCTGGCGCTTGCACTCGTCATTTTCTCCGCGACCTCCGGGCTCGCACAGCACCGTGCGGCAGTTCCAACACCCGGGCTTCAGAACGCATCCCGGGCCCGGCAATCTATCCCGCACCGCCCCTCAAAGCAACCCGCCGACTATGTCAATCCTTTTATCGGGGCCAGCACCAGCATATCAAAGGCGGGCGCCAGCCATGGACTGGGAAAGACCTTCCCCGGTGCTGCCACCCCATATGGCATGGTGCAGCTGAGCCCAAACACCATCACCGGCGGAGACAACGGCCCCGGCTACAGTTACGAACACAGCAGCATAGAAGGGTTTGCCTTTACGCAGATGAGCGGTATAGGTTGGTATGGCGACCTGGGAAATTTTTTGGTGTTGCCCACCTCAGGCCCGCTGAAGACCTCGGCAGGCAGGCCCGATCATGAAGAAGAAGGGTATCGTTCTTCGTACAGCAAGAGCTCCGAACATGCTCAGGCAGGATATTACGATGTATTCTTATCCAGATACAGGGTGAGGGCCGAGATGACGGCTGCGCCCCATAGCGGTATCCTCCGGTTTACCTTTCCAAAGGACAACCAGTCCCGTATACAGATCGACCTGGCCAGAAGGGTAGGGGGTACATCCACGGAACAATATGTAAAGATCGTCGACGCCCATACCATCAGCGGGTGGATGAAATGCACCCCGGATGGCGGAGGATGGGGCAATGGCGCCGGACATGCGTCCTATACCGTCTACTTCTATGCGCAGTTCAGCAAGCCCCTGAAAGACTATGGCGTCTGGAGCGCCGATATCCCGGACGACTGGACGCGGAAACTTCAGGATATAGAAAGCCGCCGCTATCAGGACCGGGTAGCCGCAGCGGCTATCTCCGGTGTTACACGGGTTCATGCATTCCCAGCCACCTCTCCGAAAGACGAACGGCATTCCCCGGGATACCAGGGCAAGCATCTGGGCTTCTTCACGGAGTTCTCCACGCGGCCGGGTGAGCAGGTGCTGATGAAGGCGGGCATCTCCTTTGCCGGCATGGCGAGTGCGGAACAAAATCTAAGGGCCGAGATCGCAGACTGGGATTTCGACCGCGTGTACCGCAATGCAAAAAAGCGCTGGAACCAGGCACTGGGTAAAATGAGCATCGACGGCGGTACGGAAGAAGAAAAAACGATCTTTTATACGGCACTTTATCATACCATGATCGATCCGCGTGATCTTTCCGACCTCGGGGGGACCTATCCCGGCGGGGATGGAAAGATCCATCATACCACGGCTTACACCCGGCGCACCATCTTCAGCGGATGGGATGTATTCCGCAGCCAGATGCCCCTGCAGACCATCATCAACCCCAGGCTGGTGAACGATATGATCCGGTCTCTGGTGGACCTGGCAGACGAGACGGGCAAACACTATCTCGAACGCTGGGAGCTGCTCAACGCCTATTCCGGTTGCATGATCGGCAATCCCGCCGTGGTGGTCATGGCCGATGCGTATGCCAAAGGGATAAGGGGATATGATCTGCAGAAGGCTTACGGGTACGCCGTGAATACCTGCGAACGGTTTGGCAACAAGGACGATAAAGGCTGGTCCTACAGCACGGAGACGGACGACCACCATGGCTCCCCGTCCGGGCATTCCCCATATGTGATCTCCAATACGCTGGAGAACGGGTTTTCGGAATGGTGTCTTTCGAGGCTCGCCGCTGCGCTGGGAAAAAAAGAGGATGAACTGAAATATGCCCGCCGTTCGCTGAGCTATAAAAATATTTTCGACACGACGGTGCGCTGGTTCCGGCCCCGGCTGAACGACGGTACATGGGAGGCCTGGCCCACGGAAGGCAGGCTCAGACAGAATTATGGGACGGTGGAGAGCAACCTCTACCAGCAGGGATGGTTCGTCCCACACG
>DATHHO010000069.1:0-32237 GCA_035317125.1 Puia sp. | reverse complement strand
TTCATCCAGCTCCTTCCCTTCCTGGCCGATGATAAGACCGGGCTTGGTGCAGAATTGCCCCTTGTCGAGCGTGACCGATCCCGTATACAGAGCGGCCACTTCCTTTGCCGACTCCTTCAGCTTACCCGGCAGCAGGAATGCGGGATTGATGCTGCCCATCTCCGCAAAAACCGGGATCGGGCTGCTGCGTCCATTCGCCCAGTCGAACAAGGTCTTCCCGCCGCCAAACGAACCGGTAAAACCCACGGCCCGCGTATGCGGATGCATCACCAGCGCCTTCCCGGTCTCAAAACCCGCGCCGTGAACATGCGAAAATACAGCCCCTGGCAATCCGGATTTCTCTACAGCCACCGAAATAGCCTTCGCCACCAGCTCCGAGGTCTGCGCATGCCCGGGATGCGCTTTCACGATCACCGGACAGCCGGCTGCCAATGCAGAAGCCGTATCGCCCCCCGCGGTAGAATAGGCAAAGGGGAAATTGCTGGCGCCAAAGACGACTACCGGTCCCAGGGGTACCTGCACCTTGCGTATATCGGGCGCCCCCTTGTCAGGAACGGCCTCATCAATCCGCGCTTCCAGCCATCCGCCCGCTTCACAGGCATCCGCATAACTGGTCAGCTGAAAAATAGTCCTGTTCCGTTCGTTACGAAGCCTGGCTTCCGGAAGATGGGTCTCCTCCATCGCCACCCGTATGATCTCATCTCCCAGCGCCTCCATTTCCACGGCAATAGCCCGCATAAGGCCCGCACGCTGTGACAGGCTACATTTCCGGTATTGAAGAAAGGCTTTCCAGGCCTCTTCCATCACCTGGTCGATTTCTTGCTTTGTCGTATCCGCAAATACCATAGCTCAATAGTTTAATGTCAATAAAATTTTCCGCCCCTGGCTCACTCCTGTGCCGCCATGGCATATTCCCGCAGCACGGGCCGGCTGGCCAGACATTCCCTGATGACCCGGAGCACCCGCTCTCTTTCCTCGCCGATCAGCGACAACCTCGGCGCTCTGACATATTCCGTTCCCAGCCCCGTCTCTGCTTCGGCCAGCTTGATATACTGTACCAGCTTGCTGTGGATGTCCAGCTCCAGCAGCGGGAGGAACCAGCGGTAGATCTCCAGCGCTTCCGCAATACGTCCGGCCCTGACCAACCGGTAAACGGCCACCGTCTCCGCCGGGAAAGCGCCCACCAGCCCGCCTACCCAGCCCACAGCCCCCATCAGCAGCTCCTCCATGGCGATGGTATCGACCCCGCACAGGATACTGATCCGGTCGCCAAACCGGTTGATCATCCTCGTTACATTGGAGACATCCCGGGTGGATTCCTTCACGGCCTGTATATTGGGCAGGTCGATCAGTTCCCCGAACATATCCGGAGTTATTTCTATTTTATAGTCGACAGGATTATTATAAAGCATAATCGGCAGATCGGTCTCGTTGGCGATGGTCCTGAAAAAAACAACCGTCTCCCGGTGATCGCTCTTATACCGCATCGGCGGCAACAACATCAGCCCCTTTGCTCCCCAGTACCGGGCGAGACTTACCTGCCGGATGGCCTCCTTCGTGGAGCCCTCTGCGATATTCAGCAGAACGGGTACCCGTCCCTCTACCTTTTCAACGGAGAACTTCACCAGCGCTTCTTTTTCAGCCGTGGTCAGCACACTGGCCTCGCCCAGCGACCCACCGATGATCACCCCACTGACCCCGGCTTCCACCTGGGCAAGCAGATTAGTTTCGAACATACGCAGATCCAGCGCGTCATCTGAGGTAAATTTTGTCGTGAGTGCGGGAAAAACTCCATTCCAGCTGATGTCCATGGGTCGATATTTTAATCAAAAATACCTGTTTGTGTCCTACAATGCCGCGCAGCAATTAATCTGTTCTTTACAAATATTAACCGCCGGCTTCCACCACTTCTCCCTCCAGATCATAATCATAAGCCTTCGTTATCCGCACATGCACAAATTCGCCGACAGGTAATTTTTGGACAGAATGAATGATCACCTCATTGTCTACCTCCACAGAATCGAACTCCGTACGGCCCAGATAACGACCCGCTTCTTTTTTATCGATAAGGGTCTTGAACACCCGGCCCAGCTTTTCCTGGTTTTTCTCATATGAGATCTCCTGCTGCACTTCCATGATCTCCTCGGCCCGCCTCTGTTTTTCGGCAGCAGGGATATTATCCACGGAATCATAAGCGGATGTGCCTTCCTCATGGGAATAGGTAAAGATCCCTACCCGGTCGAACCGGTGCTCCCGCAGGAACTCTTTTAATTCCTCCACATCCTCCTCCCCCTCGCCGGGAAAACCCGCGATCAGAGTAGTCCGCAGGCAAATCCCCGGGACCCTGTCCCGCACCGTATGGATCAGATCGGTCATTTCGGCTCTCGTGATATTCCGGCGCATCGCTTTTAACATGCGGTCGCTGGCGTGTTGCAAAGGCATGTCCAGATAATTGCAGATATTGTCCCTTTCGCGGATGACGTCGAGGATCTCCAGCGGGAACTTTGAAGGATACGCATAATGAAGACGGATCCATTCCAGCCCTTTCACATCCGCCAGGCGATGGAGCAGGTCCGGCAGCATTCTCTTCTTGTAAATATCCAGTCCATAATAGGTCAGCTCCTGAGCGATCAGCAGGATCTCCCTGACGCCTTTTTTTACCAGGCTTTCCGCCTCCTTTACCAGTTCCTCCATGGGCCTGCTGATATGCGTGCCGCGCATCAGCGGAATAGCGCAGAACGCACAGGTCCTGTTGCATCCTTCCGATATCTTCAGATAAGCATAATGCCTTGGCGTCGCCAGCAATCTTTCCCCCAGCAGCTCGGACTTATAATCCGCCTCGAACTGTTTCAGCATCAGGGGCAGCTCCATGGTTCCGAACCACGCGTCCACTTCTGGGATCTCCTTTTCCAGGTCCTCCCGGTAGCGATGGCTCAGACAGCCGGTCACATATACTTTATCCAGCTTGCCTACTTTCTTCAGGGCCACCTGGTCAAGGATCGTATTGACGGATTCTTCTTTGGCCTTGTCGATAAATCCGCAGGTATTGACCACGACGATATTGTGATCCCGCTTTGCGCTCTCATGCACCACATCGATATCATTCGCCAGGAGCTGCCCGCTCAGCACTTCGCTGTCGACCATATTCTTGCTGCAGCCCAGCGTGATGATATTGACCTTGTCTCGCTTTAATGTTCTTGTCTTCATAAATTATTCTGTCACCGGCACGGCGCCCATATTTAAGGGGACAAAGGTACCAGAATCAGGGCAATCTTCTTAAATTTGAATCCATGGCCGGCTTTAGTCTCACAAAGATATTCAGGGAGTTTTTTGAAAGCGAACGCACGGGCGGCCTGCTCCTTATCGGCTGCACCATAGCCTCGCTCCTCCTGGCGAATTCTCCGGCCGGGCCCGGCTATATCCATTTCTGGCATACCCACCTCGACCTTTCGGTGGCCAACATACCGCTGGACCATTCCGTGGAGCACTGGATCAACGACGGGCTCATGGCCATTTTCTTCCTGCTGGTGGGTCTGGAGATCGAACGGGAACTCTATATCGGCGAGCTGGCCGATTTCAAAAAAGCGCTGCTGCCCATGCTGGCCGCCGCCGGCGGAATGCTGGTCCCTGCTGCCACCCACTACCTGTTCAACCACGGAACGCCGGCACAGCCCGGCATCGGCATCCCGATGGCGACCGATATCGCTTTCGCCCTTGGCATCCTCTCCCTCCTCGGCAATAAGGTCCCGCCTTCGGTAAAGATCTTCCTCACCGCCCTTGCCATCATCGATGATCTGGGCGCCATACTGGTCATAGCCGTTTTTTATACAAAGACCATATCGCTCCTCTATCTGGGCGCCGCCTTCGGTATCCTGGCCCTGCTGGTTATTCTCAATAAATGCAAGGTGACCAATCTGTTCTTTTATCTTATCCCCGGCGTGCTGGTCTGGTATTGCATGCTCCGGTCAGGTATACACGCTACCATCAGCGGCGTCCTGCTTGCGTTCACGATCCCTTTCCCAAAAACCCTGACCCGGCCCGGCGCTCAGACCCCTACCCCAAACCCCTCCGAACACCTGCAGCATTTCCTGCACAAGCCCGTGGCCTTTTTTATCCTGCCTGTCTTTGCCCTCGCCAATACAGGCATCCGGCTTTCAGAAGGCTGGCACCAGACCCTGCTGACCCGTAACAGCCTGGGGATCATTGGCGGCCTCGTGCTCGGCAAGCCCGCCGGTATCCTTCTCTTCTGCCTGCTCGCCATAAAATTCAAACTGTGCCAGTTGCCGGGTGACATGAACCGCGGTCATCTTGCCGGCCTCGGGATCCTCGCCGGCATCGGCTTCACCATGTCCATTTTTATCGCCAACCTGGCCTTCGACATCCCGGAGCTGATCCAGGATTCCAAGATCGCGATCTTGGCCGCATCCCTGCTCGCCAGCGCGCTGGGGTTCGTTTTTCTTTCCCGGGCTTCATCCTCCGGCTTCCCTGGATCTTCCTTTCCGGGAAAATCATAAATCTGGCACAATTTTTCCATAGCTGCGTTTACAAAATTTCAGATTTTATGAGAAAAGCATTTATTCTATTTTCAGTCCTGGTTATGCTGACAGGCATTAAGGCAGACGCACAGTCCATGGGTAGCAGCTACGAAACGGCTGTTGGCGTAAAATTCTGGCCCGGAGCATTGAGCATCAAACATTTTACCCAGGAGAACCGGGCCCTGGAAGGGCTGGTCAATTTCTGGGATCATGGATTCCGGGTAACCGGCCTCTATGAAATACACGGGGATATCAACGGCGCTCCCGGGCTGAAATGGTATGTCGGCCCAGGCGCCCATATCGGCTTTTACAATGGCAACTGGTATCACGGGGATTATTATTACAGGGATGGGGGATTTTCCCTTGGAGTGGACGGGGTGCTGGGACTTGATTATAAATTCAGCGGTGCGCCTATCGCAGTCAGTCTGGATATTCAACCCTATATCGAGCTGGTCAATCACGCCTATTTTGATGTATGGGGCGGTCTGGGTGTCCGTTATACTTTTTAAAGATCATTCCTCGGCAGGCTCATCCGCCCAAAATGATCCCAGGCGGCAAGTCCAGACGTATAGCTACGTTCCGGCTTGCCGCTTATTTATTTTTATCTGCCAGATTGAATAAGCTGTCTACAAATTCATGCTTGTCAAAGACCAGCAGGTCTTCCATCTTCTCACCCACGCCGATAAACTTCACCGGGATTTTGAACTGATCGGAGATGGCCAGCACCACTCCACCCTTGGCCGTTCCATCGAGCTTCGTAATGGCAAGGGAGGTGACTTCTGTCGTCGCCGTGAATTGTCTGGCCTGTTCCAGCGCATTCTGCCCCGTCGACCCGTCCAGCACCAGCAGCACCTCATGCGGCGCATCCGGCATTATCTTTTTGATGACCCTGCTGATCTTGCCCAGCTCTTCCATCAGATAAGCCTTGTTATGAAGACGGCCTGCCGTATCGATGATCACCACATCCACTCCCTTTGCCAGCCCGCTCTGCACCGTATCGAACGCCACCGCTCCGGGATCCGAGCCCATCCCCTGCTTCACGATCGGCACGCCCACCCGCTCGCTCCACACCGTCAGCTGATCCACAGCAGCAGCCCGGAAAGTATCCGCGGCGCCCAGCATCACCGACTTACCCGCCTTTTTGAAGTTATAGGCCAGCTTCCCGATCGTAGTGGTCTTGCCTACACCGTTAACCCCTACAACCATCATGACATAGGGCCTTTTGCCCGCAGGCAGGGTAAAATCCTTATAGGACTGCTCGGGCGGGTCTACCAGAAGCGCTTCGATCTCTTCTTGCAGTATCCTGTTCAACTCGCTCGTATTGAGATATTTATCCTGAGCTACGCGCTTCTCTATCTGTTTAATGATCCTGATCGTGGTGTCGATCCCCACATCCGCGCTCACCAACGCGTCTTCCAGGTTATCCAGCACTTCCTCATCGACGGTGCTCTTGCCCGCGATCACCTTCGTAAGCCGGGAAAGGAACCCTTCCTTGGTCTTTTCGAGCCCCTGGTCCAGGCTCTCCTTTTCCTTTTTGCCGAACAGTTTATTAAATAGTCCCATAGTAGTCCCTTAAAAGTTTTGCGAAGGTATGGGGTAATAAACAAAAAGCCGCCCCGACTGAGACAGCTTTTATAATCTTACTTACCCTGAAAATTATTTTTGAGTCAGGTACTCCTTGATCTTGTCCTTGTGGATGATCGCCTCTTTAAAGGTATAGGAACCCGTCTTCGGACTACGTACCGCACGGATCACCTTGGTCCAGTTCTTTGCCTCGGAAGCAGCCTTGGCATCCTTGGTCTTTATCGCGGTTTTAGCAGCTTTTGCCATGATTATTTGATTTCTTTATGAACAGTTACTTTCTTTAAAATCGGGTTGAATTTCTTTAACTCCAGACGTTCCGGAGTGTTCTTCTTGTTCTTGGTAGTGATATAACGACTGGTACCGGGCTTGCCGCTTGTCTTATGCTCGGTACATTCTAAGATCACCTGAACCCTGCTGCCTTTCTTTGCCATATTATGGAAGGTTTAGAATGAATTAAATCTTTTCTCCGTCTGCTCTTAATTTCTTTACGACGCTCAGCAAGCCATTCTTGTTGATCGTGCGCAACCCCTCAGAAGAAACTTTCAGGGTGATCCATTTGTCTTCTTCCGCAAGGAAAAAACGCTTGGTCTGTAAATTAGGTAAGAACCTGCGCTTGGTCTTGATATTCGAGTGGGAAACACTGTTACCCGAGATTGGCGCCTTACCTGTTATCTGACATACACGTGCCATAAGTCTTAAATTTGGACGGCAAAGGTCGTTAAATCTATCTAATTATCAAAAAGATTTAGCCTTTTTTTCAGTTTGGTTGTTCACAACGGTGGATTTCGCCCCGCCTGCCAGCCCGATACCGCCTGGATTCCCCCCTTCCACTCCATCCCCGGCCCGCCAGGCCCCATTTCCCGACCCCATGGAACCGGCTCCCAGCCTTGACAACTGCCTGGTAATTAATAATTATTTAATTTACCATTCCCTTTTGCTTTCTCTACTTTGCGCAAAAGGGACAAATAATGACAGATAGCATGAAACGAAGAACGATCGCAAGAGACATCAGCTGGCTTTCCTTCAACGGAAGGGTCCTCCAGGAAGCGGCGGATCCCACCGTTCCGCTCCGGGAAAGGATCCGTTTTCTGGGCATTTTTTCCAACAATATGGACGAATTCTTCCGGGTCCGCGTGGCTACCCTCAAACGCATGAGCGAATACAGCGGCGGCAAATCGAAGATCAATATGCACATGGAAATATCGCCCGATAAGATCCTGAACGATATCCAGGAGATCGTCCTCGGACAGCAGGACGAATTTGACGCCATCTGGGAAGGCATCCGCCTGGAGCTGGAAAAAGAGAAGATCTTCCTCGTCACGGAAAAAGGCCTGGACAAGGCCCAGCAGCAATACCTGCAGACCTATTTCGAAGAAGAGGTGAGGTCCAATATCATCCCCCTCATGATCGAAAGCATCCCGCAGTTCCCCTATCTGCGCGACAAATCGATCTACCTCGGCGTGGTGCTGTCCCGCAAGGACGGCAGCATGAAAAAGAAATACGCGCTGATCGAAGTGCCCAGCCGCATCTCGGGCCGCTTCGTCCTTCTTCCTTCGCCCTCGCCCGATCACCGGCATATCATCCTGCTCGAAGATATCATCCGGTACAATCTCAGGAATATCTTCGCCTACTTCGGCTATGACTCCTATGGGTCCTGGGTATTCAAGGTCACCCGCGATGCCGAGATAGACATCGACAACGACATATCCACCACCCTCATCCAGAAGCTGGAAAAAGGACTGAAGAACCGCCGCAAGGGCAAGCCGGTCCGCTTTGTCTACGACAAAGAAATGGACGTCGACCTCCTCGAATATATCATCAGAAGACTGGACCTTGCCCGCAAAGGCAATCTCCTGCCGGGCGGAAGGATCCATAACTTCCGGCACTTCATGGATTTTCCGGATGTGTTCCCCAAAAAAGGGCAGCGGAAAAAACCATTCACCCATCCCCTGCTCGTAAAGACGCCCCGCGTCACCGATGTAGTGCTGGACCAGGACGTGATGCTGCATTTCCCCTATCATTCCTTCAACCCCGTGATCGATATGCTGCGCGAGGCGGCCATCGACCCGAATGTCACCACGATCAAGATCACCTGCTACCGGCTGGCCGAAAATTCGAAGGTCATCAACACACTGGTCAATGCAGTGCGGAATGGCAAGAACGTCACCGTCATGCTCGAACTGAGGGCCCGCTTCGATGAGGAAGCAAATCTCGCATGGAAAGAAAGACTCGAAGATGAAGGCGTGAAAGTCCTGCTGGGCGTCCCCAACACAAAGGTCCATGCAAAGCTCTGCCTCATCAAAAAAAGGATCAATAATTTCACCATCCACTATGGCTTCGTCAGCACCGGCAACCTCAACGAAAAGACCGCAAAGGTCTATGGCGACCACTGCCTGCTCACTTCGGACCGGCATATCATGGCCGATGTCAACCGCCTCTTCAACTATCTCGAAAACTGGAAGGACGGCCCGGGGCCGCTGAAAGCCTGCAAGACCCTGATCCCCTGCCCCACCACCCTGCGCCGGGAATTGCTGAAGATGATCAACCGGGAAATAAAAATGGCGAAAGAGAACAAGCCGGCTGCCATCACCGTAAAAATAAATTCCCTCTCCGATGAGGAACTGATCGGCAAGCTCTATGAGGCGGCAAGGGAAGGCGTCGAGCTGAAGCTGATCGTCCGCGGCATATTCTGCATGTTCTCCGAGAACAGTAAATTCATCCGGCCGGTCACCGCCATCAGTATCATCGACGAATATCTCGAGCACGCCCGCATATTTCTTTTTCACAACGGCGGCAAAGAAAAAGTTTATATATCTTCGGCGGATTGGATGGTGCGCAATCTCGACCATCGCGTCGAAGCTACCTGCCCGATCCTGGATGAATCCATCCAGAAAGAGCTGAAGAATATCCTGGATATCCAGCTCTCGGATAACGTGAAGGCACGGTGGCTGGACAACGATTTGCTGAATAAATACAAGAGAGACCGCTCCGAGAAGAAAGTAAGGGCGCAGATCGAGATCTATAATTATCTGTTCAACAAGGCACAGAACAACGAAGCGGCGATCCGGATAAGACCGGCGGAGCTCAACGACGGAATTGCCTCGGCCTCATAAAACTGAAACGACCACAAAATGCGACTGGCAGCTATCGATATTGGCAGCAATGCGGCAAGATTGCTTATCTCGGATGTGTCCATGAATAATGGCAAACCGGAATTCATAAAGCTCAGCCTCGTCAGAGTGCCCTTAAGACTGGGGTTCGACGTGTTCGAGAAAAAAGAGATCTCGCCCGAAAAGACCGCCATGATCCTCCATACGATCAAGGCCTATAAGCACCTGATGGATGCCTATGAGGTGAAACACTGGAAGGCGGCTGCCACTTCCGCCATGCGCGATGCCAGCAATGCACAGGAGATCATCGGTCAGGTCCTCCGCGAGACCGGTATCCTCATCGAGGTGATTTCCGGCGGCGACGAAGCCTCCCTCATCTATGAGAACCACATCGCCGAGAACCTGGACAAAGACCACGCCTACCTGTATATCGACGTTGGCGGCGGCAGCACCGAGCTGACATTCTTCGCCGGCAACGAGCTCGTCTTTAAAGAATCGTTCAACATCGGCACGATCCGCCTGCTGAAAAAACAGGTCACCGAAGAGCAGTGGGATACGATGAAGGATTTTCTCAAGCGGTCCATCAAAGGCCATGATAACGATATCATCGCCATCGGATCGGGTGGCAACATCAATAAGGTCTTCTCCCTGTCCAAACGCAAAGAAGGCAAGCCCCTCACGCTCGATATGCTGAAAGATTATCACCGGGAATTCTCCAGCTTCACCCTCGAAGAACGTATGCGTCTTTATAAGATCCGGGAAGACCGCGCCGATGTGATCGTGCCAGCCCTGCAGATCTATGTCAATGTCATGCGCTGGGCCAATTCACCCGAGATCTACGTTCCCAAGATCGGCCTTGCCGACGGGCTTATCCAGAACCTCTATGCCGATCTCACCAGGAAAGAAGAACTCGCTGCCCGGACCTGATCTCCAAACTTTTCCTACCTTAGCGACTTCTCGTAAACCCGGATATGTTTTATTCTAATGCAGAGCCATATTCCCATCTCTTCCAAAGCATACTAAAATAACCGGTCATGTCAGTACACTCGGAAATTAAAAAGGTAACGACCCACACCCTGCAGAGAATGAAAGGCTCCGGCGAAAAGATCGCCATGATCACCGCCTATGATTATTCCTTTGCCCGCATCTTCGACGCGGCAGGCATCGACGTTATACTCGTTGGCGATTCCGCCTCCAATGTCATGGCCGGCCACGAGACCACCCTGCCCATCACCCTCGACCAGATGATCTACCACGCATCCTCGGTGCTGCGCGCAGTCAACCGCTCCTTTGTCGTAGTCGATCTTCCCTTCGGCTCCTATCAGTCCAATTCCAAAGAAGCGCTCGCATCCGCCGTCCGCATCATGAAGGAAACGGGCGCTCATGCCATCAAAATGGAAGGCGGCGAAGAGATCCTGGAGTCCGTCAAAAGGATCCTCGCGGCCGGCGTCCCCGTCATGGGGCATCTTGGCCTGACGCCCCAGTCGATCTATAAATTTGGGACCTACACGGTCCGGGCTAAGGAAGAGGAAGAAGCCGACAAGCTGAAAAAAGACGCAAAATTACTCGAAGAGGCCGGCTGCTTCGGTCTCGTGCTCGAAAAGATCCCCGCTGTGCTGGCAAAAGAAGTATCGGAGAACCTCCAGATCCCTACCATCGGCATCGGGGCCGGGAAATATTGTGACGGACAGGTGCTCGTCATGCACGACCTCCTCGGCATCAATACGGAATTCAATCCCCGCTTCCTCCGCCGCTATCTCGATATACACGAACAGGCCACGGCCGCCATACAACAATATATTCACGACGTCAAGGCTAGGGACTTCCCCAATGACCAGGAGCAATACTAGATCATCCCCGGCCGGCTCATCCTGACCTCTGTCGGTGACGCGGCCACTGGCCCGTTCACCGACTTAATCCACCCATTCATCTATTTTATGACAGCGGCAAGGCATTTCCCGGCTAGATTTGACGACAGCCTGCAGCCCCCGGAAGCCGGCCCCTACATCATCATAAAGCAACACCGTCCTTGAAGAAATTAACAGTACAGATCGTCATTCATATTGCGGCATGGGCCTGTTTCCTGACACTGCCTTTCGTGTTTTATCCGAGGCCCCGGGACTTTTCCTTCTTTTCGGAACGATACCTGTCCGTATTCTTCATATTGAACAATATCCTGCTCATCGCATTCTATTATCTCAATACCTATCTGCTCATTCCCAGATTGCTGGAAAACAAAAAACTGGTGATATACAGCCTCGTCATACTCGGCCTGCTGATCTTCTACGGCTGTATGCCCCGCCTCTACCATTATTTCTTTGGCAGTCTTCAGCCGCAGCTTCCCGCCCGCCCGCCGACAGGCAGGCCCCGCAATTTCCAGCAGCCCCTGCTGTCACCCGGCAACATAGCCGTTTTCCTGCTGGTCTTCGTGTTCAGCACCGGCATCCGGGTCATCAATCACTGGCTCCGCTCGGAACAACGCAACAAAGAGATCGCCAATGAGAAGGTAAAGGCCGAACTCTCCTTCCTGAAGGCCCAGATCAACCCGCATTTTCTGTTCAACACGCTGAACAATATCTATGCCCTGGCCTCCTCCCAGTCCGAACACACCGCTCCCGCCGTCATGAAGCTCTCCAGCATCATGCGCTATGTCCTGTCGGAAGCGGGCAACGACCACGTGCCGCTCGAAAAAGAGATCCTTTTCACCTCTCATTATCTGGAGCTCCAGAAAATGCGGCTGACCGGTAAATCCAGCATCGATTTTGTCGTGAAAGGCGATCCGCTTGGGATCCAGGTGGCCCCCCTCCTCTTCCTGCCCTTTGTGGAGAATGCATTCAAATATGGCATCAGTACCCGGGAATGGTCCCCCGTCACTATATTATTAGATATAAAGAAAGATTCGATCTACTTTAGCGTAAGCAATCACAAACATACCCATACCTCGATCAGGATCGCGGACAATACGGGGATCGGTATCAATAATACCCGGCGCAGGCTCGATCTGATTTACGCCGATCAGTATGCGCTGACGATCGATGATGAACCGGAAACTTTTACTGTTCATTTAAACATTCAGGTATAATGCTTACGTGTATAGCTATTGACGACGAGCCCCTCGCGCTGGAAGTTTTGAAAAAATATATCGCAAAAATATATTTCCTCGACCTGAAAGGGGTATTTACCGATCCCTTCGAGGCGCAGAAGCTGATGGAGACCGCTCCCGTGGATATCCTCTTCCTCGACATCCATATGCCCGACATCAACGGGATCGAATTCTCCCGGATCGTCAACAAAAAAAATACAGCCGTCGTCTTTACCACGGCATTCAGCGAATACGCGGTGGAAGGGTTCAACGTCGACGCGATCGATTATCTGCTGAAACCGATCGAATATGACCGCTTTCTGAAATCCGTGTACAAGGCAAAGGAATATACCGACTATCTCACCAGCCAGGAATTACAGGAGGGGTATATATTCGTCAAGTCGGATTACCAGATGGTGAAAGTAAACCTGAAGGAGATCCTCTATGTCGAAGGGCTGGATGATTATATAAAGATCTATCTCCCCAATAAATCCATCCTCACGCTGATGACCCTCAAGACGATCTCGCAAAAGCTCCCTGCCCGCGAATTTCTGCGGGTCCATCGCTCCTACATCGTACCCATCAGCAAGATAGAACACATCAGCAAAAGCAAAATAAAGGTCGCTGACAAAGAGATCCCCATCGGTGTCAGCTACAGCGAAAGTTTCTTTGCCGCCATGGAGAACAAGCTGAGCTGAACCCACCCCACCCCCAAAAAGCAACCCCAGGGCCCTTTATTACGTAATTACTAATGATCGCCGGATTGGGAAATCCCGGCGGTCATTCCAGTTTTTTTTCATAGTAGATTTTAAGTTAAGGTTGAGGCCACTGGTTAGTGGTTAGTTTTTCGCTAAATTGCTTGCGATTGCAAAAATCGCAAGCTTTTTTTATGGAATTTCTACAACGACTCAAGATAGGAAACAAGAACGCCGGCACCTCTACCGGGCAGCAATGGCTTCCCCCGGGAACCGCTCACCTCGATTCGTTTTCTCCGGTAGATGGCCAACTGATCGCCAGCGTGTCGGTCACCGACAGAAAAGACTACGATGCCGTCGTCGCCACGGCAAAAGCTGCTTATCAGGAGTGGCGCCTCTGGCCGGCCCCGCGGCGCGGGGAGATCGTGAGACAGATCGGAGATGCCCTCCGCGTGAACAAGACCGCCCTCGGCAAACTCGTCTCCTATGAAATGGGGAAAAGCCTCCAGGAAGGATATGGCGAAGTACAGGAAATGATCGACATCTGTGACTTCGCTGTCGGCCTTTCCCGGCAGCTGCATGGGCTCACCATGCACAGCGAACGGCCCGCCCATCGTATGTACGAACAATGGCATCCCATCGGGATCGTCGGAATCATATCCGCATTTAATTTCCCCGTCGCTGTATGGAGCTGGAACAGTATGCTGGCCTGGGTCTGCGGGGATACCTGCATCTGGAAGCCTTCGGAAAAAACACCGCTCTGCGCATTGGCCTGTCAGCATATCGCCGCTGAAGTATTCGCCCGCAACGATGTTCCGGAAGGCGTGAGCTGTCTGGTCGTCGGCGACCGGGAAGTCGGCGAATGGATGGCCTCCGATACCAATATACCACTCGTCTCCGCCACCGGCTCTACCCGCATGGGACGCGCTGTCGGCGCCACGGTAGGCGCCCGTCTCGGAAGGGCGCTCCTCGAGCTGGGCGGCAACAACGCGATCATTATTTCACAGGACGCCGACCTGGACATTGCCATACCGGGCGCCGTATTCGGCGCCGTGGGGACAGCCGGACAGCGTTGTACCAGCACCCGCCGCCTCATCATCCAGGAAAGCATATATGAAAAGGTCAGGGATAAGCTCTGCACGGTCTACAGCCAGCTCCGGATCGGCGATCCGCTGGATGAAAAGAACCATGTCGGCCCCCTCATCGATAAGGACGCCGTCCGCCTCTATCAGCAGGCCATCGATGCCTGTAAAAAAGAAGGAGGCAATTTTATCACGGACAGCGGTGTGCTCTCGGGGGATGGGTATGACAGCGGTTGTTATGTAAAGCCCTGTATCGCCGAGGCCGAACCACAATATCAGATCGTCCGGCACGAGACCTTCGCCCCCATTCTTTACCTTTTGAAATACAAGACCATCGACGAAGCGATCGCTATTCAGAACGGTGTTCCCCAGGGACTGTCCTCTTCCATCATGACGCTCAACCTGCGCGAAGCCGAGAAATTCCTCTCCGCCTCCGGCAGCGACTGCGGGATCGCAAATATAAATATCGGCACCTCCGGCGCCGAGATCGGTGGAGCCTTCGGCGGTGAAAAAGAGACCGGCGGGGGCAGGGAGTCCGGCAGTGACGCCTGGAAAGCCTATATGCGCCGCCAGACCAACACGATCAATTATTCGACCCATCTGCCCCTGGCGCAGGGCATTAAATTCGACATCTGACGGGTCTTTGATAAACAACCACTTGCAGCCTGAAATTGGACTGTTTCCCCTATACTAATCCCCCAGGGTCCAGCGTTATACGGTGAGATTTTCATCATATTATGAACCCGGGTACCAAATCCACTGCTGTTATGAAGAAATGCTTACTCCTGTTCCCCCTGATGCTCTTTTTTTACCTGGGAATGCAGGCACAGGTCCGGCTGGGTTTGCTGGGTGGGATCCATTCCGCAACTATTCAGGAAAAGAACAATATCCCTGGCTGGGATACGGCCACAAAGAAATACCAGTCCTCCCGCTCTGGCATCCAGATTGGCGCGATCGTGGAAATGCCCATCGGCCACAAAGGCTTCTTCTTCCAGCCTGCCATCCTGTACACGGCCAGAGGACGGCAGTACAACCGGTACTATGATACCGTTGCCCGCAAGATAGATACCATCTATTCCAAACAGAACCTTGGCCTGAACTACATCGATATCCCACTGAACCTGACCTATAAGGTCTTCCTTGCCTCCAATCACAAAAGCAATTTTTTCGTCAGCGCAGGTCCCTATATAAGTTTTTTTTATAACGGGAAGGCCAGCAGCGAATCGCTGACCAAACCTCCCGATACGGCGTTTTCCCGTAAGCTCATTTATAAGAACGAGTCGGTCGGGGTCAATGTTGGCCGGGGAACAGACACCTACAAAACGACCGATATCGGCTTCAACGCACGCGCGGGCTTTGAGTTCGGCAATCTGATCCTGAGCGGCTATCTCAGCCAGGGACTGACCAGCTTTTATAACGCCCCGTATACGGGCACGTTTCATCACCAGCTCATGGGCCTTTCCCTGGGCATCTGGCTGAGCTCCACCACGCCACCGGCCAGACCTCCAAAACCTCCGAAGGCCCCGCCGGCAGACTCCGACAATGACGGCATATCCGATGAGCAGGATCTCTGTCCTCTTCTGCCCGGTACCCTTGCATGGCATGGCTGCCCCGTACCGGACTCCGACAATGACGGGATCAACGATGAACATGATTCCTGCAGAACTACCCCAGGTCTGGCAAGATACAATGGATGCCCCATCCCGGACAGGGACGGCGATGGCGTCAATGACGAAGAGGACAAATGTCCGGACAAGGTTGGCGTCGCCCGCTACCAGGGCTGCCCGATCCCCGATACGGATGGCGATGGCGTCAACGACGAACAGGACAAATGCCCCACCGAACCAGGATCCGTCGAAAATCAGGGCTGTCCGGAAATAAAGAAAGAGATCACGGAGAAGATAAATTATACCGCCAGTAACATTCTTTTTGAGTCCGGCATCGACCGGCTGACCGGCAGTTCCGGCGCACCGCTCGATGAGCTGGCCGCACTTTTACAGGCCCATCCCGAACTGGATCTGACCATCGAAGGCCATACGGATAATGAAGGCAATCCAGGAAAGAACAAGCTGCTTTCGCAAAAAAGAGCGGCCTCCGTAAAAGCATATCTGATCAGGAAAGGCATCACGGGCGTCAGGCTGACGGCTACCGGCTTTGGGCAGGACCAGCCAAGGGCCGGTAATACCAGCCCGGAGGGACGGGCAGCTAACAGAAGGGTCGAATTAAAGGTAAAGGTGCACAAGCAATAATTTTAACAACTTAATAAGGCCATCCATGTAATTCCGGCATGAGATGGACTATGTTTTCTTTAGATTTACAGATTGTAAGATAATGAGCATATCAGCCACGGGGGCTAACACACATTTTTATTAAAAAAACAAAAAACAAATGAAGCGTACCTTGAAACTGTGGATTAGTTTGATCTTTCTGGGCATGTCTCACCTCGCAGTAGTCGCGCAGGGAACCTCGGCAAAGACCGAGCTGCCAAAAGGATGGCATTTGCTGGACAAGGACCAGGATGGTTTTTATGGGGTCAGCGTAAACAAAGCCTACGAATTTGCCAGGTTAAAGAAGTTAAAAAGCAAGACCGTGCTGGTGGCGGTCATAGATTCGGGTGTCGATACGCTGCACGAGGACCTGAAAGCCATTCTCTGGACGAATCCAAAAGAGATCCCCGGCAATGGCATCGATGATGATCACAACGGGTACGTGGACGATATCCATGGCTGGAACTTTATCGGTGGCAGCGATGGTAAGAACGTAAAAGATGATTCACAGGAAGAAGCGCGGGTCTATTACCGCTTCAAGGAAAAATTTGAAGTGGCCGGCCTCGATCCGTCAAAGCTCAGCGGCGACGACGCGGAGAACTACAAGATGTGGGTCAAAGCGCGCAAAACGGTGATGGGCGACGGCACGGAAAGCGGCGTGGACCTCGTGATCCTTCACAGGGCTTTATCCGCCTGTCTGAAAAGCGACAGCATTCTGCAAAAGGCAATGGGCAAACCGGAGTATACCGGAAATGATCTCGACACTTTCGAGACCAGCAACCCCGAAAGCAAGAGCGCCAAATCCGTCTTCCTTTATCTGTTCAAGGCAAACAAGATCATGGATATGACCAATAAGGCTTTCCTCAGCGATTTCAGCGAACAGGTAGATCAGGAAGAAAAGAAAGCCTCCGCAAAAGAGACTCCTCCCAAAGACTATCGCAAAGAAATCGTAAAAGATAATGAATCCGACATCGGCGACCGCTATTATGGGAACGGCGATGTGATGGCGGGTGATCCCATGCACGGGACCCATGTATCCGGTATCATCGCGGCAGAAAGGAATAATGGTAAAGGCATGGACGGGATCGCGGACAATGTACGGATCATGATGATCCGTGCTGTCCCCAATGGCGATGAACATGATAAGGATATTGCCCTCGCGATCCGTTATGCAGTGGACAACGGGGCAAGGGTCGTCAATATGAGCTTTGGCAAAAATCTTTCTCCCGGCAAGCAGTGGGTGGATTCGGCCGTGAAATATGCCGAGATCCATGGCGTGCTGCTGATCCATGCCGCCGGTAACGACAATGCCGACGTGGACACCGTGGATAATTTCCCTAGTCCTACCTATAAGAACTCTGCGATCACCGCAACCAACTGGATAACGGTAGGCGCCAGCAGCGATCCGCTGGCCGAACCCGGCTTCAAGAGCTATACAGCCTCCTTTTCCAACTATGGCAAACAGGAAGTGGACGTATTTGCCCCAGGCACAAGGATCTATTCGACCCTGCCCGGCGGCAAGAACTATGGCAACCTGCAGGGCACCAGTATGGCAGCTCCCGTAGTCACCGGCGTTGCAGCCCTGATCCTCGAATTTTATCCAAACCTTACCCCTCAGCAGGTGAAATTCTGTATCGAGAAGTCAGCGGTAGCCCCACCCGTAAAAGTGAAGAAGCCCGGCTCCGACGACGAGATGGTGGACCTTTCCTCCATCAGCAAGTCTGGCGGGATCATCAATGCCTTCGAGGCCCTCAAGCTGGCTTCCACGCTGAACAACGAACCTCACAAGAAAGACAAGCTCGAGAAATCGACCTTGCACAACGCGAACAATTAGACCGGCGCAATATCATCTGAAATGCCGGGCCAGCAGGTCCGGCATTTCCATTTCTGCCCCGCATCGCCTACTTTTGTAAAAAAAGCATGACCCCCAGAACAGAGCTGGTAGCCGCGGAATTCTATCAGAAGTATATTCAGCACGTAAAGGAAGATGACTTCCGCAAGGCACTGGAAAAGAACACCCGGCAGTTCAGAAAATTCCTTAAAAAGATCCCCCGCAAAAAGATCGGTTACGCCTATGCAGAAGGCAAATGGACCATCCAGGAAGTTTTACAGCATATCATAGATGCGGAAAGAGTTTTTGCCTACAGGGCCCTCCGCTGCGCCCGTATGGATTCCATCGCCATGCCGGGTTTTGATGAAAATGAATGGGCGGCCAGGTCCGGCGCAGCCGACCGCAGTTGGGATGACCTGACCGAAGAATTCAGGGCATTGCGAAGATCTACGGAATTGCTTTTTGGCTCTCTGAACGACGGGCAGCTGAAATTCACCGGTACGGCCAGCGGGCATCCTGTCAATGCGCTGGCGCTGGGCTTTATCATCCCGGGACACGTATTGCATCATATCCACATTATCAAAGAGAGGTATCTGTAATGCCTCCATACCGCATTAACCGCATCGCTGTAAGTTCATTCTTCTTTCTGGCCGGTCTCTGTTTCTCAAGCTGGGCATCCCGTATTCCCGATATCCGGCTGCGGCTGCATCTGGATAATGCCGCGCTTGGGGCCGTTCTGCTGGGCCTTCCTGCTGGCCTGCTCACGTCCCTGCCGCTGGCAGGCTGGCTGGTAGCAAAGTTTGGAAGTCGCCCCGTAGCCACCCTGGCGGCCATTCTCTACCCCTGCACCCTGCCCTTACTCGGCCTGGTGGATTCGATCTGGCAACTGGTAGCCTGTCTGTTCCTTTTTGGAATGGGGGGAAATTTGCTGAACATCTCCATGAACACCCAAGCCATCGGCACGGAGCTCCTCTATAAAAGGACCATCATGGCTTCCTATCATGGCATCTGGAGCCTGGCAGGTTTTTCCGGCGCCGCCATCGGCACCCTGATGATCGGCCTCGGCTTACATCCTTTTCAGCATTTCCTTATCGTCGGCGCGGTGGCGCTCCTGATCGTTCTCATAGCCTCCCGTCATCTCATAAAGGAAGACGCCGCCCACGGGGACCAGCCCATTTTTGCAAAACCGGACCGTTCCCTCATCAATCTGGGTATCATTGCCTTCTGCTGTATGATCTGCGAAGGGGCCATGTTCGACTGGTCCGGCGTGTACTTTCAGAAGGTCATCCAGCCGCCAAAAGGACTTGTAGCGGCTGGCTACACCGCTTTTATGGCTACGATGGCTACCGGACGCTTTCTCGGCGACTGGATGGCCACCCGATGGGGTATAAAGAAGATCCTTCAGGGCAGCGGGGTGCTGACGGCTTCCGGACTGCTGATCGCCATTCTGTTCCCCTGGCTGTTTCCGGCCATTGCAGGCTTTCTGCTGGTGGGCGCGGGCGTCTCATCCGTCGTGCCCCTCGTATACAGTGCGGCGGGTCGGTCGAAGACCCTTTCGCCCGGCGTGGCCCTCGCAGCGGTCTCCACCATCGGATACCTGGGGTTCCTTTTCGGACCTCCCTTTATCGGCTTCATCGCACAGGCTTCTAATTTACGCGTATCCCTCGGACTGATCGCCATTCTGGGATCCATCATTGCGGTGATGGCGGCGAGGACGAAGTTTGAATGACAAGGACCTCCACCCGCATGTTCTTTCGCTTTTCTTCATCGGTCCTGGCGCGGGGATACAACATTTCCGTGTTGCCCAGCCCCCGGTAGCTCATCCGCCCAGCCGGGATGCCCTCCTCTATCAGTAACCCATAAACGACCTTTGCCCGCTCGACGGACAGCTGGTTCATCTTTTCCATATAGCCGCTGCCCGCCTTCACGCTCAGCGGACAATTGACATGTCCCCTGATCTCGAAATCGGCCTCCTTATATTTCTTCAGGATAAGCGCCATCGAATGAATATAGGCAAGAGAGTAATTCTCCAGCACCGCGATATCCGGCTGGAAATAGAGTCCGTCAAGGTTGTATTTTTCAAGGACCACCCCCGTTCGCTCTCTTTTCTCCACCCCGCCATTTCCATTCCCGGCCGCCGTCACCGGCGTCTCCTCCGCCACTGCGCCGGTCCCCCGCCATTCCAGCCCGATCTCGACACGCCGGTTCAGCGCGTTGTCATGGCCATCGGCCGGCCTTTCTTCCCCATAGCTCAATACCGGATAATCCTCCTGGATTTTCAACTGCTCTTTCAGATAATGAAAAACGGCCCCGCTGCGCTGCCGGGAAAGCCGGATATTATACCCTGCGGCCCCCACCGTATCGGTATGGCCTTCGACGCGGCTGACCCGCACATCCTTGTGAAATGAGAAAAAAGAACCGATCTTTTTCAGCTCCCGGCTTTCAGGCCGGTACGAATCCTCCCTGAAATAAATGACAAGGACCGTGTCCCGGCTGATCTGTGACCAGGCCGGTACACGGTCCATAAGTGCTGACAACAATAATATCAGTGGCAGATAATGCTTCATCCCGGAAAAAAGTCACTACCGGATTTATTTGTTATACACCAGGCTCTTCTGCGCAACCATGTCGCCGACGACGTTCACCGCCTCGCCAAGCCAGATATCCGTACGCCTGTCTTTCAACCACAGCTGGAAACGGTCGGCCTTGTCCTTATCTGCGGCATATTTGCCCGCATCCTGTGGTAAAGCCTGCACATTCATTTCTTTTGAAAGCTTGCTGAGCGTTTCGATCTGCCGGTAAGTGGCTTTGACCTGTTTCTGCTCGACCCGGTATTTATCAAGGTTCAGCGAATAAACCTTATCGCTTTCTTTATTGAGCCATTCCGCATCGTCATGGATCAGATTGAAGGCCGAATTATTTTTGAGACGTTCATTGCTCATGCCTTTGATGATCGTGAGATCATAAGCATATTTCCAGGGTGTATAATCCGCTTTCTGAATTTCATCCCAGGGCAATGCGTCTGGGTTATCCTTCTCGCGGATCTTGGAATATTCGTTCAGGTCTGGCAGAACGATATCCGAGGATACGCCACGCAACTGTGTGGAACCGCCGTTGATGCGATAGAATTTCTGCAGGGTCAGCTTAAGCGTTCCCAGATCGCCGTTCGGGTCCGTGAAACCAAGGGTCTTATCCAGACCGAATGGTCTTTGCACCGTTCCCTTTCCATAAGTAGAGGTGCTTCCGATGATCACGCCCCTCTTATAGTCCTGGATGGCGGCGGCAAAAATTTCGGAAGCCGATGCGCTCAGCTCATCGACCATTACGGCAAATGGCCCATCGTAAAGGACGGATTTATCATTGTCAGGTAAGATCTGGGGCAACCCGTCCCTGTCCCTGACCTGCACGATCGGGCCGCGCTCCACGAACAGTCCGGCCATCTGCACGACGTCATACAAAGACCCACCGCCATTATGGCGCAGGTCAAGGATGATGCCGTCGACCTTCTGTTCCTTCAGCTTCATCACTTCACGGGCGACGTCTATCGAGCAACGGTTTCCCTGGGGATGATCGAAGTCGGCATAAAACTCAGGGAGATAGATATAGCCGATCTTTCCTTTTTCAGAGTTGACGATAGCGCTTCTCGCAAAAGTCGTCTCATCCTGTACGATCTCATCGCGGATAAGCGAAACTATTTTCACCGAACCATCTGCTTTTTTCAGGGTCAGCCTGACCTCTGTACCCTTGTTGCCACGGATGATCTTGACGGCGTCCTCGGTAAGGAACCCGGTGAGGTCCACAGGGTCCTGGTTCCCTTGTGCAACCTTGGCAATGATATCTCCCTGCGCGACCTGACCTGATTTCCAGGCCGGGCTGCCGGTCACCAGCGAACCGATCTTTATATTTCCATCATCGTCACGCAGGGTCGCGCCGATTCCGAAGAAACGACCGCTCATCTGCTCATCGAAATATCTTTTCTCTACGGGTGGGAAATAGTCGGTATGCGGATCCATCGACTGTACGATGGTCTGGACGAATGTGTTGAACTGTTCGTCATCCGTTGCTTTCTTCATCAGTCTTCCATAATAACGGTCCATGATCTTCAGCACTCTCGCACGGGCGTCTTTTTCCAGATCTTCCTTGCTCCGGGCCACGAACCCTGGCTTGTTCTTATTGGTTTCCTGCCCATCCAGCAGGTCGGAATATCTTTCGAGGGTAAGGAACTTCAGACGCTTCCTCCAGGACTCCTTTCTCTCCACGTCGTTCTTGGGAAAGCTCATCTTATCGTAATTCTGGTCGATATCTTCCTCTTTGGAAAAATCAAACGGCTTTGAAAGAAGGTCCTTATAAAGGACATCGGTCTCCGCAAGCCTATTTTTATAGATGCCTTCGACGGCAGGGACGAATTCGAGATCGGCTTTTCCCAATATCTCATCGTCGATCTTATCCTCATACTTCCGCAGGCTCTCCACATCGGACTGTAGAAAAACATTCTTTTCGACATCCACATCGGTCAGGTATTTGGAAAATACTTCCTTTGAGAACTTGTCGTCGATCAGCTTCGGACTGTAATGGATCTGTTCCAGCATCTGGCCGACCTTATGCAATATCTTTTCGTATTTGGTTGGAGGATGTTCTCCTATGCCGAGTGTCCTGAATGCGACGAAGACGCCAGCTCCTAAGACCAGGAGGACGATGGGTAGGTTTCTTTTACTGATCATATGCTTAATCACTTTTATTGCGCTTTTAACTAGCTAATCAAAAATAACGATTAAATGGATGGTATGTTGTCGGGTAAAGAGAATATTAACAATGGGTTTACCATATATTCCATGAACGGAAGGCCGGGGCACAGCACAAAGTCCATGACCTTTTTCATCCCGTTGCCATGGTCGGCTCCATCGTCATAAAAGAGGGCGATAGCGGGCGATGCTGCAAGATGCCCCGGGGATCATAAAAAAAGGCCGTCCAACATCTTGTGTAGAACGGCCTGTCCGGGTGGATGATGGGGTTCGAACCCACGACCCCTAGAACCACAATCTAGTGCTCTAACCAACTGAGCTACAACCACCATTTAGAACTGATTTCCGGACTGAGCTAAAACAGCTTTCAGGCTGCAAATGCACAGGGCCTGGCGAAATCCGGAACTGCTGAACAAGCTCCCCGGCCCGCTGTCCGGGCGCCAGACAAGGCCTGTTCAGACGGCGAAATTAATAGAAAATGAGGTTCCCTCAAAAAACAATATCCATTATTTTCCTGCGGCGGTTTATTTGACGTTTCTTTGCAGCCGCAAAACCCGGGCCCCGGCCCTCCGAATATGACAACAATCAGCTGGTGGCTCTATACCATCCCCTTTATCTCGGCCTTTATTCACTGGCTCACCATCTGGATGGCGCTGAAACTATTGTTTCACCCGCGTCAGCCCAAAAAAATACTGGGTCTGACCCTGCACGGGGTCTTTCCCAAACGACAGCGTCAGATCGCCGAAAGCCTGGGCAAGATTGTCGGACAAGAGCTGCTGTCTTTCGCCGACATCGAACAGACCATTACCAACCCCGCGAACGTGCAGAAGATCCTGCCGCTTGCCGAAGAGCATATCGACCATTTCCTCCGGGTAAAGCTGAAAGAAAGCATGCCCATGATCTCCATGTTCATCGGAGACAAAACGATCGGACAGCTGAAGGCGACCTTCATGACGGAGCTGGCGGAGCTCTTCCCCGTCATCATGAAGAATTACGTGGCCAATCTGAAGAACGATCTCGACCTCGAGGCCATCGTCGTGGACAAGATCGCCAATTTCTCATCGGACAAGCTGGAGACGATGCTAAACCAGATCCTTACCAAAGAATTCCGTTTTGTCGAGGTCATCGGCGCAGCGCTGGGTTTCTTTATAGGCTTGTTCCAGATCTTCCTCACCCTGCTCATGAAATAACGATTTTGCTGCCTGAAAGCCGCGCCCGCAAGCCCACACAGCGCTTTGGATAATTTTAAACTTATTACGCCTTCGGCTGTTCTCGGGATTATCAAGGAATAACAGCCGTTTTAACATTTAATTTACACTCGGGCCTGATTAGCCCTTCTGTAGCTGATATATGCCGTTTGTATAGAATGAGTTTATATCTCCGATTTTAGCATAGAATTTTGCATTTCAAATTGAATACGAACATGAGAAAGTACTGGCTATTGTTTTTTATCGTGGCATTGAATTATGGTGGGTTTGCACAGATGCCCGGTTCCGGGGGCGGGGGCAGACAAGGTGGCGGTTTCGGTGGCAATGGCCAGGCCGCAAACATCGGCCATTTCTATGGAAAGGTCGTCGATGTAAAAACGGATAAGGGCATGGACGGAGTTTCCGTTCAGCTCATCCAGAGCAAGTTCGACACCGTCACCCGCAAAAGAAGGGACACGGTGGTCGGTGGAATGATCACGGGGAGAAAAGGAGATTTCAGCCTCGAGAACCTTCCCATCTTCGGGAATTACCGGATCAAGATCACGGCCATCGGTTATGACACGTACGAACAGAAAGTCGCCTTTGAAATGAAGATGAGCAAAGGGGGTGATATACAGCAAGCCCTTGCGGGTGTCGATAAGGACCTGGGCAATATAAAATTGACCGCCGGTGCGAAGACCCTTGATGCGGTGACCGTCACCGCCTCCAAGCCGCTGATCCAGCTCGGGGTCGACCGCAAGATCTATAACGTGGAAAAAGACATCTCCGCCCAGGGCGGCACGGGTGTGGACGTCATGAAGAACGTCCCCTCCGTCCAGGTGGACATCGACGGTAATGTCACGTTGCGCAACAGCCCTCCTACTATCTTCGTGGACGGCCGCCCCAGCACCCTGACCCTCGATCAGATCCCCGCCGACGCCATCGCCAGTGTGGAGATCATCACCAACCCAGGGGCAAAATACGATGCCTCCGGCGGCACTTCCGGTATCCTGAACATCGTGCTGAAGAAGAACCGGAAAGCCGGTTACAATGGTAATGTCCGCGCCGGCATCGACCAGCGTGGCAAATACAATCTCGGTGGCGATCTCAATGTCAAACAGGGAAAGATCAATGTATTCGCCAATGCCAACTATGGCCAGCGCAAATCCATTTCGCCCGGCACCACCGACCGCTATACCTTCCCTTACCGCTACAGCCCCGGCGACAGCCTGCACCAGTATGATTATAATGTGAACAACGGGTACTTCGCTTTCGGCAGGTTTGGTCTCGATTACCTGATCGACAACCGCAATACCTTGTCTTTTTCGGGTAATATCGTCCATGGCAGCTTTAACCCTTCCACGAACAGCGATCTCTATGTGGATACACTAGACCCCGCCGGAACGAAATATTCCTATACCCAGCGCCTGGCCAACACGAAGGCCACCTTCAATAATCATGGGGGTATGATCAGCTTCAAACATACTTTCCCGAAATCCGGAGAAGAATGGACCGCCGACGCCAATTACAGCAAAGGCACCAACAGCAATAACAATGTCATCAATTCCAATATATTCAATGTAAAAGGCGGCCCGCAGACCGGAGTGTACAACCAGGGCCAGATCGGATCGGGCACAAATGAATACATCACCGCGCAGACGGATTTTGCGCTGCCGCTGGCAGAGAAATCGAAATTCGAGGCGGGCGCACGCATTGCCATCCGCAATGTAACAAGCCTGAATAATATCGGGATCATCGCCGACGACGGTTCGTTTCACGATATCCCGCTGCTGTCCTCTCATTACAATTACCGTGACCGGGTCTATGCAGGATATGCCACCTATGGGAATGCCATAAGGGATTTCAGCTACCAGCTGGGCCTGAGGGCGGAAAGCTCCGATTACCGTGGAACACAGGAATTCACGACCAAGGATCCCAACAGCGGCGCACTTGTGCCTACCACCGGGCTCTTTAAAAATAATTTCCCGGTCAGCCTGTTCCCGAGCATCTTCGTTACCCAGAAGCTGAGTGACGACCAGGACCTGCAGCTGAACTATACCCGGAGGATCGACCGGCCCAACTTCTTCCAGTTGTTCCCTTTCACGGACTATTCCGACTCCCTCAACCTGAGCAGGGGTAACCCCGACCTGAAGCCGCAGTTCACCAATTCGCTGGAACTTTCTTATCAGAAGACCTATGCGGGTAATAACACGTTCCTCGCCTCGGTTTACTATAAATACACAACAGATCTGATCACCCGCTTCCAGGTACAGGGTACTAATCCCATCAATGATTCGGTGGTCTATATCAACACCTATGTAAATGCAAAATCGAGCTTTGTCGGCGGGCTGGAGCTGATCGGCCGCAATTCAATCACGAAATGGTGGGATGTCACCAGCAACGTAAATTTTTTCACGTCGAAGATCAATATTGCCGATACATCCAAGGCAGCCGTCGAGACGGTGGGACAGCTCTACAGCTGGTTTGGCAAGATCAACAATAGCTTCAAGCTGCCAAAGAATTTTACGCTCCAGCTGAGCGGCGACTACACTTCGAAGACGGTGCTGCCTCCCGGCGGTAGTGCGGGAAATGGCGGTGGCGGCGGTGGTGGAAGAGGATTCGGGGGAACGGTGAGCGGGAATGCGCAGGGGTTCTCACGGCCTTCGGGCGGTGTCGATGCGGCGCTGAAATTCGAATTCCTGAAAGCAAAGGCGGCTTCGCTGACCTTTAGCGTAAGCGATATCTTCCGCACCAGAAAAAATGACGTTTATACTTCATCGCTTTCATTCAACCAGGAAGTCACCCGCAGAAGAGATCCGCAATTCTTCCGCCTCCAGT
The DNA here is from genome assembly GCA_035317125.1 of Puia sp. GTDB lineage: Bacteria > Bacteroidota > Bacteroidia > Chitinophagales > Chitinophagaceae > Puia. Next base: position 5,284 of record DATHHO010000069.1, on the reverse strand, counting down.
TCAACTACCGCTTTGGCAAGTTCGATGTGGCCTTGTTCAAACGCAAGAACCTGAAAGGCGAAATGGAGAGCATCCAGGGTGGGATGCAGGGCGCGCAACAACAACAATAATGGACGGGGTCGCCCCGCCCCGCAATAATGCAATTTTATTCCGAACTTTACACGGAGGGATCAGCAATGGTCCCTCCGTTTCGTTTAAACCCATTTGCAATGTCTGCCCCCTCCTATACATACCTTGCGCTCGGAGATTCCTATACCATCGGGGAAGGAGTGCCCGCCGCGGACAACTTTCCCTCGCAGACCGTGCGACTGCTGAGGGCAGCCGGCATTCCCTGCTCCGAACCAACGATCGTGGCAAAGACCGGCTGGACCACCGGGGAGCTCAAAGAAGGCATATTGACGCGGTTCCCTGTCTCCACCCAGCCGATACCACCGGGCGCGCGCCCTCCTTCCCCTGCGCTCCCGGGGATCACACCCGATCCCGTTTTCGATTTTGTTTCTCTCCTCATCGGCGTGAACAACGAATACCGTGGCCATAGCCTGGAGGAATATGTCGTGGAGTTTGAGGAATTGCTCCTGCGGGCGATCGGCTTTGCCGGTGGACTTACTGCCCATGTCTTCGTGCTGTCCATTCCGGACTGGAGTATTACGCCATTCGCCCATGCCCATCTCCCCGACAAACTGGGCCGCGGCAAGGCGATGGTATCCGACGAGATCGACGCATTCAATACGGCAGCCCGCCGGATCGCAGACCGGCACCGGGTAGACTTTATCGATATCACGCCACACACCCGCGAATCCGGCAATTCATGGCTGACCACCGACCTGCTGCATCCCTCCGGCAGAGAATACGGATACTGGGCAGGATTGCTGTCTGCCGCAATTGCCGGCCGCTGTCGCCAGCCCACTGCCAGCGGCGGTCAATAGATACTGTTGAGACCGTCCGTGTTCAGCTGGACGATATCCGGCGCTTTTACAAAGGTATTGTTATAGCGGAACTGGATACCCGTCGTGATCATGATCTTAAAGGAGTTGTTGTCCCGGGTCGGCCGGGGGAAATAGGCGAAGCGGAACTCGATCGTCTGGAAAACGAGGTTCTCGTTACGGGACCTCATCCCCGCTCCGACGCCATGATACAGCGAGGACTTTGAGAATGGCTCGTGTTCGGGGGTCAGGAGGGACAGATCGCCAAAGGCGAAGGTTGCGAATTTAAAACCCAGCAATTTATAGTTCAGGAAAAAAGTGGTCTCGGAATGAAGGGTGATCCGTTGCGACCCGAAGGTGGAGTCCCCGCTGAAATAACGAAGACCGAACAGGTTGTCGATGGTCAGGGGATCGATGCCGATCCGGTTGAACTGACGGGAATAGCTGAAGTTGACATACTGGCGGAGCTTAAGCCTGTTCCATACGTACAACCGGCTGTAAAGGCTGCTGCCGATGAGGAAGCTGGCATCCTGCAGCTGATGGTTCTTCAGAAAAGCGCCTGAGCGGAGGAAATACTGGATGAAATCCCCCTTGCTGTTGGCTAAATACCGGTTGGCGTCCACGCCTGCATAGGGTCTTTCCAGATACAGCTGCTTGAACCATCCTCCCGTCAGCGCCACATTATACCCTTCCGGGACGTCCTCCGTCGTACCAAATCCATATATATAGTTCGTCTTATAAAAATCCTGTCTGAAGAAGGTAAAGGTCCCAAGTACTCCCTGGCGGTCATTAAAACGAAAGTTGAATTTATCCCCGATCTGGGTAGGCACTTCGTAAAAATGGTCATTAAAATACCGCACACCAAGAAATCGTCTGTCCCTCACCGTGGTATTGCCAAGGAATTTTTCCGTGCCAAGGTTCCACCCCAGCCACATGTCCCGGACGCGATAACGGTATTTAAAAAAGAGGCTGTCCGGTATGGAATACCGGTTGAATCTTTCCTTCGATCCCACCGTGATATTCCCTGCCAGGTGGGCATTGGGGGCATAAAGAGGCCGGTCCAGTCTGATAAACCAGGTCGTTTCGTCAGGCGTACCATCCTTTATATTGTCATTGATCTGCGAATAGGAGGCGGCGGCATTGACAAAGGTCCTGGCGATATTGCTCTTGGTATACAGCAACTGATACCCGAAGTTCGGGTTACGGTTCTGTTCAAGGAACATACCCATCTGGATCTTCTGCCCCATCCCGAAGGCATTGGCCTCACTGACATTTCCTCTTACCTTGCCGGGGCTCAGTTCTCCGATTGCGCCCCCGATACTGAACAGGTCTTTGACGACGACGACCAGGTCTACCGAATCGGGGTTATCCGGTACGTAGTTCACGAGTATGCGCGCATCCTGGATAAACTCCAGCGAACGGATAAGCCTTTCATTATCCGCCAGCCTGTAGGAGCTGAGCGGACTGTTCTCTTTTACGAACAGTGAATTGCGTATGACCCAATCCCGCGTCTTGTGGTGAAGGTTGTTCAGCAACTGGGTGCCAAAATACTGAAGACGCTTGGTCGTATCCGTAAAGGTCTGCTCAAACCCATAATTCTTAATATAGATATGCCGGATCACCTTGCCCTCATAAGGCTTGAAGGGGCTTTCGCTTTTTGTATTCAGTGCCGTGGCCTGCGTGGCCGAATCCACCGGCCCGCCCTTGCTGATGGCATTCCGGAAGAACTGGAAAATATTATTGTTCTTCCACCGGGTGAGCCGGCTGCTGTCGCGGAGGCTACGGGGAACGCTGTCACGGATTGCCCGTTTGCCTTTATCCGGGAAAATATGAGGGATGGTGTCCTGGACAGGGGGGCGGCTGGTATCGGGAATGCTATGGGGGACGGTATCCCTGCCTGAGCGGCGGATGCTGTCGGGTATCTGGCTGAAAGCAGAAAAATATATAAAAGAACAGCCTATCACCGTCACAAACCTTATCATGTTATTCTGCGCAAGCACCTGGATGGGTCAATGTGTTTTTATCATGAATAATCCTGAGTCCAATATAAGAATAATAACCTGAACGAGTGATTTGACAGTTTGGCTGCCTTGCCTGCCGCCGGTTTCCGGTTTTTTTGTTACGGTATTGTTATAAAGCCACAGTCGCTTTTATCATCTCCGTTCTGGCTGACGTTTGTGTCCGGCCGTAAAGTTGCTCACCGCTGATATGGTATTGTTTTTGAACTATACCTGATGATCGCAACAATACAACAGTTGAAAATATTATCGAAATGAAATATGATTCCTTTGCCGTTCTTACCCCGCTGTTGCCTGAACTTGCTCTTTCGGCAAATAACAATCCTTCAAGACCAAAAACAGAAGTGATCAGACTGCGTTTGTCCGCCCCGCCGGATGATAAAAAGATAATGGAATTAAATGAACTTGCATCCAGTTATCCTTTTTGTGTATTGTACAAAGCAAAAAAGCACGATACCCTGTAGTCGCCTGTAGAAAAAATTCCCGGTCATATGGGATCATTTTCTACAACCCGCTGATTTATAAGTAAGCCGGATGATCGGGTTACTCCGTTACTACATTAAATATTTTTAACCTCCTCGATGACCTGATGTAAAAAGGCCAGCTTAAAGGTCTCCTTTTCCTGCTCGGTAGCGTTGAAATTCATAAACAGGATATCCCCCTCCTTTGACAGGGTGAGCAGATAATCATCTCCCAAAAAAACATCATATACTACAAGATCGCCATGATCCCTTTCTTTTATCGCATATTGCAGGTTCACTCCTTCCCTGCTGATGGATATATAGTCTGTTTTTAGGTTTTCCATGTGCGCTTTTAACAAGAAGGAAGAAAAATCCGGGCCACGCGACTCAGGCAAATCCTCTCATGAAGTTTTTCCGTCCGGCAGCCCACGGGATCCTTCCGTCCGGCAGTCCGACCCGGGCGCCGGAAGCCTCCCTTGATTATTAACAAAAGCTTCTTCCGGCTGAAGAAGAAATGGCACGGAATCAGCTTCTTATTAAACGGATGCCATCTAAAAAAAGCCATATGGAAAAATTGTCAACCCAGGTGCCGCGGGAAAACTCGCCCGCCACAAAGGAATCTAATCTCGAAATGTTATTGCTGGATGAACTGAAGGAACTGTACGGTGCGGAAAAACATCAGTTGCTGGTTATCCCTGTTATGAAAAAAGCTGCCAGCTCCCTGAAGCTACAGAGCGTACTGGCTGGTCATCTGGACTGCACACGCGAGCACGCCGAAAGGCTGGAGCAGGTGTTTGAAAAGATGGGGCACAAAACGGAGTCAAGGAAATCCGAAGCATTGCTGGGCATTGCCCGCGAATGCGAAATGGCCATTGCGTCCACCGGAAAGGGAACGGCGACCCGGGACGCCCACCTGATCCTCGCGGCCCAGAAGATCGAACATTATGAGATCGGCTCCTATGGCAGCCTCGCCCAGTTGGCCCGGACACTGGACTATGACGAAATTGCGGATCTGCTGGAGACAAGCCTTCTTGAAGAAAAAGAGGCAGACGATCTTCTGACCAGTCTGGCGGAAAATTATATAAACCTGGAAGCGAGTAAAGAGTAAGCCGAGGCCCGGATAGGGTTCGGCCGGTTGCGGAGGCGCGACACTAAAGTATATCCTCCTCCCGATAATCGTACCGCTCCTTGATCAGCCGGACGGTCACGTCCATAGGTGGTCGCGGCGGAGCAGCCCCCTCCCCTTTCTCCCAGCGGTCCAATTCTACCCCTATATGTTTTTTTTGCAAGGCCGAAATTCTTTCCGACAGTTCCTCTGTGGTCCTTTTCTTCTGCTCATAGACCTTCTTCGTTTTATCCAGCAATAATTCCTGGTCCCTGCGTAATTCATTTTCCGTTGTGGCCATCTGCAAAAGTTCCGTTTTTGCCAGGGCGAGATCGTAGGGGCCGGTACTCATGATCAGCTTGGACAAGATGGGGCCCGTCTCGATCAGTATGATCAGCAGGGAGATCAGCAGGTTCGCCCAGAATACGCTCCCTTCCTTCGCGGAAAGATCCGACAAGGCCTTGTTCCTTTCGAGGAACCCCACATCTTCCGTCACCCTGGCTTCGTATTGCTTCCGCTTCACTTCTTTGCCGGCATTCGCCCCAGCGATCAGACTGTCCTGGTAATGGATCTGCTGGTCCAGTTGCTGCAATTCCGGAGCAGACCGCTGCAGGGCGGAAAGATAAGCCGCCTGCTTCAGCCTGGTAAGTTGATCGATCCCTCTCTGATGTGATCCCCCTGTGCCATCTGCCTCCTGTACATAATCCTGCTGCAACCGGTGCAGGGTATCCTGCAGACCCGAACGATGGATGCTGAGCCGGTCGCGCTCCTGCTGCG
>DATHHO010000068.1:0-8231 GCA_035317125.1 Puia sp. | reverse complement strand
GCCCATCGCCGGTGGGACTTTCCATGACTGCTGCGATGACGCCACGGCCAGTGTGCTGAATACGCCAAAAGGAAGCAGGGTAAGTGACGCCGCCTTTATCACGACGTATACCAGCGAATACAAAAGCATCAACCGCCTCCTGCCCGTTTACAAAGTGTCGTTCGAGCGGGCCGATGGCATCCGGATCTATGTCGAGACCATCCAGGACAGATTTGCTTTTGCGATGGACGACAAGCGGAGGATCTTCGACCGGATCTTCACGCTGGTGCATACCTGGGGATGGCTGGAGTTTCTGGGGAAGGGGAAGCTGGCGATTGAATTCTTGCTGGCCTTTACGGCCTTTTGCACGGCCTTGCTGGGCATCTGTATTTTCTTTATGACGAATGGTAAAAAGGTGAATGGGAAAGTAGCGACGCCAGGCGGGCGTGAGCTGGTAAAGGCCAGGCGGAACCATCGTTATGTCTCCATTGCCGTTGCGTTGTTTACGCTGATGTTCAGCTTCAGCGGTTCTTTTCATGCGCTTTATAAATTCAAGGAAGATATCCGGGACCGGTATTGGGCAAGTCCCCGTTTTGCCAGCTCGGGTTTCGACTTTAATTTCCGGCAGCTGCAGGAAATTGTAAAAGCGCCTGTCTTTAATATTGGCCTTGTCGGGATAGAGGGGCGTGGGTACTGGCAGATAAATACTGCGGCCGCCGCCACTTCCGTGCGCAGGGACCTGATGAAGGACGCGCAGTCCGCCACACCGGACGCCGTCTATGTTTCCGTGGATGATCACCGCATCTTGCCGCAGGGTGAACTGAAGTATGCGAGGTTCCTGGCTGCAAGGTTCAGCGGACGCCAGGAGGCGGAGATCTTGTCCAGCAGCGTCATTACCCGGTTTACCAACGAATACAATTTCACGGACAAGCGTCTCCCCGTGTGGAAAATAAGTTATGCCACCAACGGCAACGAACGATGGTATGTAGAAACATCCTCGGGAAAGCTGTCCAGGAGTATAAATGACAGAGATCTTGTGGAAGGATACAGCTTCGCCTTTTTTCACAAGCATGAGTTCATGGCCTGGGGTGGCAAAGGCTTGAAGGACCTCAGTACCATGTTCTGGGCTTTGGCGCAGGTGGCGATGGTGACGGTCGGGCTGATCCTGTGGTGGAGGATACGGCGGCGGAGATCGTTGTGAAGGATATGGATCCTGTTGACGACCCCTATTGGGCTATTGTTGGCCGTGATCATATTCATGGACAACGATGACGGGTTGCGGGGGTTTGAGCTGGCAGATGCCGATGGATACGTATTGTTTTTCGGACGATCTAAGACGGATCCTTAATTCTTTTTTACATGCCCACCGCCGTCTTCCGGCTTTTTGCAGCAGGTAGGCAGTCGTTTGTAGGCATCGGGCTCGGCAGTGACATCGTCGGCATCGTAGCCGGTATTGGCGATGAGCGCCTTGATATTTTCTGGATTGGTGCGATTGGTCAGGTAGGTGACGGTCGCTGTCTTCTTTTTATAGTCCACATTCACTTTCTGAATGCCTTCTTCGTGGCTCAGGTATTTTTCGATCCTTTCCTTACATTCCTGGCATTGAACGGTGGGAGTCTTTATAACGACGGTCTCCTGGACCTTTTGCTGGGCATTCACTACGATGGAGCTGGAAAGGCCAACCAGCAGGAGCGCTAACAATTGCATTTTTTTCATAATATAACCGGATTTTTGGTCTATAAATATACCAAAAAAAATTGGAATCACGGCTCGCTGGCGGCGGTGGGAATCGGGCAGATGGGACGAGCAGGCGAATGGCCTGGTAGCGGCGGAATTGGGTGGCTAAGCCGCGGGATTCCAGTTTGCGGGGTCTTCTCTCCATTTTGCCAGTATTTCCCCTTCTCCTGGGCTGACCAGCTTTTTTTCCTGAGCCAGCCGGATCAGGGTGGGGTAGTCGGAGAGAGAAATAAAGGGAACGCCTGCTTTTTCAAAGGCCTGGGCGGCAGTCGGGAACCCATAGTTGAAAATGGAGATCAATCCCGTCACTTCCAGCCCGGATTGTCTCAGGATATCGACCACCTGCAGGCTGCTTCTCCCGGTGGAGATCAGGTCCTCGATGACCACAACCTGCTGTCCCTTCTCATAATAACCTTCGATCTGCTGTCCCAGACCATGCTCTTTTGGCCTGGCCCGCACATAGACATAAGGTAATTTGAGCTGATCCGCCGCCATGGCGCCCCAGGCTATGCCAGCCGTGGCTACACCAGCGAGCAGACCTGCATCAGGCCAGGCCCCGAAAATGACATTACACATTTCAGACTTGATGAAATCACGGATATACGGGAAGGATAGGACCTTGCGGTTGTCGCAATAGATCGGGCTCTTCCAGCCGGAGGCCCAGGTAAAGGGCTCTTTTACGTTGAGGCGTATTGCCTGGACCTGGAGGAGCTTTTCCGCAACCGCCGTTGCATCTGTGGTGATCGTTTTTTCAGCCATGCTGCAAAAGTATAAAAAAGTCGCTGCATCCCGGCGGCCGGCCCCGAAAAGACCCGTGTCCGTGCTTGTTCTGATCCCGAAAGGGATTGTATCTTGCATTGAATTGCCCCCATGTACATAAAGATCTACTTTAACGATAAACCCCTCTTCCTTTGTGACGAGCTCAATGCGGAGATCAACGGCTATGCACACCACGACGATGCGGTGTTTATCGATGAGTTTTCCAATCCCTCCATCAATTCCATCATCCATGAAATGCGGCTGGAAAAAGTGCATGCCGGCATTTTCCTTCACAAAGACCTTAACGCGCTGAAGAAGGCTTTCTGGAAGAAATTCCTGCTGGTGCAGGCGGCGGGCGGGCTGGTGCAGAACGATGCGGGAGCGCTGCTTTTTATATTCCGCCGCGGCAAATGGGATCTTCCCAAAGGGAAGCTCGATAAAGGGGAAAACCTTGAGCAATGTGCGATCCGCGAAGTGCGGGAAGAAACCGGTCTGAAAGAGGTGCTGTCCACGGGGCCATTGCTGGTCACCTGGCATACCTACGACGAGAGTGGCAAACATTTTTTAAAAGAGACGCACTGGTACCGGATGAAGGCGCCGGGCAGCCAGTCCGTCGTCCCGCAGGCAGAAGAGCAGATCACGGAGCTGAAATGGGTAGGGGAGAAGGAGCTGCCGAAGTATACCGCCCATACCTATCCGTCGGTGGTGGATGTGCTGGATGCCGCTGCCAGCCAGGCGGCCAGATGACCCCTCCTGTGCGTGCTCAACGCTTCTTCAGAATAGCGACGGTCAGCCTGCTGACGCAGATCAGCTTCTCCTGCTCGTCCACGATCTTTATATCCCAGACATGTGTCGATCCGCCGATATGCAGGGGGATCACCGTTCCGTACACCCATCCATCCATTGCGCCGCGAACATGATTGGCGTTGATCTCGAGTCCCACGCAAATAAATTGTGCCCGATCGATTACGAATGCGGAAGCCACGCTGCCGAGGGTTTCCGCCAGGGTTGCCGAGGCGCCGCCATGCAACAGGCCATAGGGTTGGTGCGTACGATGGCCCACGGGCATCCTTGCTTTCAGGAAGTTCTCGCCGATCTCCGTGAATTCGATGCCGATATGGTCTCCCATCGTGCCCTTGCCCAATGTCTGTAATTGTTCTATCGTTATGGGGGAGTGCCAGATGGACATAATTATTTTTTTGCTTTTAAATCCCGCGCTACTACGTCGGGCAGGAACTGCATCGCATCCCCGCCATTGAGCAATACGTCTCTTACGAGGGTCGAGGCCACAGAGGTGTACTGCGGCAGACAGGTCAGAAAGACGGTTTCTATATTCTTGTCGAGGCTGCGGTTCATGTCGGCAATGGCCTTCTCGTATTCGAAATCGTTGACATAACGGATCCCCCTCAGGATGAAGCGGGCCGAGGACTCCTGTGCGCAACGGATCGTCAGCCCGTCGTAGACCACGGCTTCTACGTTGGGGTTGTCTTTGTAGATCTCGCGGATCCAGCCCAGCCGCTGCTCTTCCGTGAACATCGGTTTCTTGTTCGCGTTACGGCCGATGCCGATCACCAGCTTGTCGAACAAGGGCAGCGACCGGCTGATGATATCGAGGTGGCCGATGGTGATCGGATCGAAGGTCCCTGGAAATAGGGCGATACGTTTCATGTTGTGAAATTTAATTTTTCTCTCCACCCGCCAGCAGATACAGGACGGCCATACGCACGGCGACCCCATTTTCAACCTGCTGCAGGATGATGGATTGTTTGCTGTCGGCTGCGTCGCTGTCCAGTTCGACGCCGCGGTTGATCGGCCCGGGATGCATGACCACGATCTCTTTGCCCAGGCTGTCCAGTAAACGTTTGTTGATCCCATACGCCAGGCTGTATTCCCGGAGGGAGGAAAAAAGGGCCTGGTTCTGCCGCTCCAGCTGGATACGCAACACATTGGCAACATCGCACCATTCCAGCGCTTTTTTCAGGTTGTATTCGACACGGACATCGAAGGCTTCTTTGATATGCACCGGGATGAGGGTAGGGGGTCCGGCGACCATAATCTCCGCGCCCATTTTTTTCAGCAGGTAGATATTGCTAAGGGCGACGCGGGAATGCATGATGTCGCCGATAATGGCAATTTTTTTCCCTTCGAGACTACCCAGCCGCTCGCGTATGGAAAAAGCGTCCAGCAGCGCCTGTGTAGGATGTTCGTTGATCCCATCTCCCGCATTCACGATGGCTGCCTGGATATGCTTTGCGAGGAAATGAGGAGCACCGCTGGCGCTGTGCCGCATCACTACCATATCCACTTTCATGGATAGGATGTTGTTGACGGTGTCGAGCAGGGTCTCGCCTTTTGCGGCCGAAGAGCCCGAAGCGGTGAAATTGATCGTGTCGGCAGACAGCCTCTTTTCGGCCAGCTCGAAAGAGATCCGCGTGCGCGTCGAATTCTCATAAAAGAGATTCACGATCGTCACATCCCTTAAGGTGGGGACCTTCTTGATCGGACGCTGTAAAACTTCCTTGAATTGTGTGGCGGTATCTAAAATAGTCTGGATATCATCCGGTCGGAGGTCTCTGATGCCAAGTAGATGTTTGGTGCTCAGTTGCATTAAAGGGCGAAATTAGGGTATTTTGGGTAATAACTTACATTTCTCCTTCCAGCATGACCACTTCATCTTTTCCGTCTTTTTCTTTCCAGTACACTTTTACTTTCTGTGTGATGATGGAGTCGATGGACCGGCCGGTGTAATCGGCCTGGATGGGCAGCTGACGGCTGAAGCGCCGGTCGATGAGGACGCAGAGCTCCACTCTGGCAGGTCTGCCAAAACCCAGGAGGGCATCGAGCGCGGCGCGGATCGTCCGTCCTGTCCATAATACATCGTCGATCAGCACCACGTTCTTATTTTCTATGGTAAAAGGGATGTCTGTCTGGTTCAGCTGGTGCAAGCCCGTGCGGACATCGTCCCGGTAAAAGGTGATGTCGAGCTTACCGTAAAAGATCTTTCCGATGCCTGCCTGCGATCTGATCTGAGCGACGATACGATCCGAGAAATAGATGCCCCGGGGCTGTATGCCAATGAGGACGGTATTCTCCAGCCCGATATGATTCTCCAGGACCTGGTGGCTCAACCGCTGTATAGTGATGGCTAACTGCTCTTCGCTGAGGATCGTCTTTTTCAAACAATGTTTTTATAAAAATAGGGAAAAAGCTGCGGCTTTAGGGTAAAAAAAGAAGCCCCGTCAAGGGACAGAGCTTCTTTTTTAAAATGAGGTTGTAATTATTATCTCCCGCCGAATTTGTAAATGCCGGTGAGACCAATATGATTCAATGTAGAACCATTTTTGCTAAGGCCGTTATAGCCCAGGACCAGTTGAAAACTTTCGGCGTTGTAACCGATCTGGGGATAATAATCAAAAGCGCTGGTGCTGCTGCCGCTGCCGGACAGTATGCCCAGACCAGCCTGCGCGCCTATAAAGAATTGTTCAGAAGGGTAGAAACGGATACCGGCTAAAATTGGGATAAGACCGACGCTGGGATTCTTTATCGTTTGAGGACCGGCGCCAAAGTCGAATGTTTGGCTTTTACCAAAAAAGCTTGTGTATCCGGCCGAAACGATACCGGAAACATTTTCCGTGAACAGATATTCTCCCTGGACCTGGCCGCCGAGACCAAAGCTGTAGCCTTTGCCAAAGTCGCCAAGCGGAAGAGCGAGGTTAATACCGGCCCCAAAAGTAAAGGTCTGCTCTTTCGAGGACTGTGCCATAGTTGTTGCAGATGCGGAAAGGATAAAAAGTGCTAGTGCGATTTTTTTCATAACACGATTTTAGAGTTAATAGATGTGCAAATGTAATCGCTTGATTGTTAAGGTCCAATACTACGTACTACGTATTTTTTTATTGTGCCTTACTAAAAAAACACACAAATAAATCATTATTTGCTGATAATCAATTAAATACAAATTAAATGAATCATATGCCCAACAGCACGTCTATGCGCAAAAAAAAGCAGCCGGGGAACCGGCCGCTACAGAAACTGATGGAAACATTAATCTACACTCTAAAAACGTTTATGCTCTTTGTCGCCTTGTTTATTTTCTTTTATGATTATTTTCCCGGTTGGGGTTAAAACCTGCAGCAAATGTATATGCGTGCCGGATGACGGACAATACCATGAATGCGGTATCCGCCTGTGACTAACATGAATCAGGTATCCGGCGGCAAAGAAAACCCTTCGCCGGAGGGAAGGGTTATGCGTTTATACACCAGACCGGGTAGTACAGCCCGGGAGTAATTTTATTTATGCCTCATTTAAGAATGGATAGCGGTAATCGGTAGGTGGTACAAATGTCTCTTTGATGGTCCTTGCGCTCAGCCACCGGTAGAGGTTAAGGATCGATCCTGCCTTGTCATTCGTCCCCGAAGCCCTTGCTCCTCCAAAGGGTTGCTGTCCTACCACAGCGCCGGTCGGCTTGTCGTTGATGTAAAAATTTCCTGCCGCATGGCGCAGCTTGTCCGTGGCGAGTTCTACAGCCTGCCGGTCACGGGCGATGATGGAGCCCGTCAGCGCATAGGGAGAAGTGCTGTTCACGAGGTCGAGCGTTTCCGCGAACTCCGCTGCCTTGTAAACATACACGGTCAGCACCGGCCCGAAGATCTCTTCGCACATGGTCACGTATTTCGGGTCTTTTGCTTCGATGACGGTAGGCTGTATAAAATAGCCTTTTGATTTATCGCATTGGCCACCGGCCCATATTTCGGCTTTCGGATCGCCTTTTGCTGACTCGATATAGGCTTTGATCTTATCGAAGCTTTTTTCATCGATGACGGCATTGATGAAATTGGAAAAATCTTCCACTGTGCCCATCTTAAAGCTGGCGATCCCTTCTGTCAGCCGTTGTTTCACGGCGGCGGCGATATTATCGGGTATATAGGCCCGGGAGGCTGCCGAACATTTCTGGCCCTGGTATTCGAAGGCCCCGCGTAACAAGGCGGTTGCCAGCACATCGGGATCGGCGCTCTCATGGGCGAGGACAAAGTCTTTGCCGCCCGTCTCTCCGACGATACGCGGATAGGATTTATACGCGCCCATATTTCCGCCGATCGTCTTCCACATATGGTTAAAGACCCCGGTGCTGCCGGTGAAATGCACGCCCCCGAAATCGCGGTGCGCAAAACAGATATTGCCCAGCGTCGGGCCGTCTACATAGATCAGGTTGATGACCCCGTCGGGGAGGCCGGCTTCTGCGAGGATGCGCATAAACATCTGCGCGGAGAAGATCTGGGTATGGGCCGCCTTCCATACGACGGTGTTGCCGCAGAGGGCTGCCGATGTAGGGAGGTTGCCACCGATAGCGGTAAAGTTAAACGGGGTTATCGCCAGTACAAACCCTTCGAGCGGGCGAAATTCCAGCCTGTTGTGTATACCCGGTCCGCTGACGGGCTGCTGCCGGTAGATCTCGCTCAGGAAATGAACGTTCCATCTCAGGAAGTCGATGAGCTCGCAGGCGCTGTCTATCTCGGCCTGGTAGGCATTCTTGCTCTGGCCCAGCATCGTGGTGCCGTTCATGTGCGAACGGTATCTGGTGGCGATGAGATCGGCTGCTTTTAAAAAGATGCCCGCCCTGTTCTCCCAGCTCATGGCGGCCCAGCTGTCCTTTGCCTTGAGGGCGGCGTCGATGGCTTGCCGGACATGGTTCCCATCGCCTTCGTGAAAATATCCGAGGACATGGGCGATCTCATGGGGAGGCCTGAGTGCCT
>DATHHO010000067.1:0-7044 GCA_035317125.1 Puia sp. | reverse complement strand
TTTTATTATACCGGGGATCATTCCATCCAGATCACGCTGAATGAATCGACGACCCAGGAGGATGTGCTGAACATCCTTACCGTGTTCACCGATGAGGCGGGACTGGACCTGGTCACCGCAATCTTTGACACCGACGACAGTCTGGAAAACATCCCCAGTATTGTCACCCGGACCTCGGAATTCCTGACCCATCCCGTCTTCAACACCCATCACAGCGAGTCGGAGATGATGCGTTATCTCAAAAGCCTCGAGAACAAAGACCTTTCGCTGAACACGTCCATGATCTCTCTCGGCTCCTGCACGATGAAGCTGAATGCCGCCACGGAGCTTATACCCGTGAGCTGGCCCGAATTTGGCGGCCTGCATCCTTTTGCTCCCGCAGACCAATGGAAGGGATACCGTCAGATCATCACGGAGCTGGAAAACTGGCTGTGCGAGATCACCGGCTTCGACGCCACCTTACTCCAGCCCAACAGCGGAGCACAGGGTGAATATGCGGGCCTGCTGGCGATCCGTGACTATCATGCCCACAAGCATGAAGCCCACAGAAACGTTATCCTGATCCCCATTTCAGCGCACGGCACCAACCCAGCCAGCGCCATCATGGCGGGAATGAAGGTCGTGGTCGTGAAGAGCGATGAGGACGGACATATCGATACCGATGACCTTGCCGCAAAGGCAGTCCAGTACAAAGATCAGCTTGCCGGTCTTATGGTAACCTACCCATCCACGCATGGCGTGTTCGAGGAAAGCATAAAAGATATCTGCAAGGCCATCCATGATAATGGCGGGCTGGTATATATGGACGGTGCGAACATGAATGCCCAGGTCGGTCTGACCAGTCCGGGGCTTATCGGCGCCGATGTCTGCCACCTCAACCTGCACAAGACCTTTGCCATCCCACATGGCGGCGGAGGACCGGGCATGGGGCCCATCTGCGTTGTTGAAAAGCTGAGGCCTTTTTTACCAGGGGCTGTTTCATCCGCGCCTTATGGTTCGGCCAGCATCCTGCTGATCAGCTATGCGTATATCAAGATGCTGGGCGCCGAAGGGCTGGTCCAGGCCACGCGGTATGCCATCCTGAACGCGAACTATATGAAGGCAAGGCTGGAAAAATATTATAAGATCCTTTACGCAGGCGCCAACGGCACCTGCGCCCATGAATTCATCGTGGACCTGCGCCCTTTCAAGACCAGCGCCGGTATCGAGGCGGAAGACGTGGCCAAGCGGCTGATGGATTATGGGTTTCACGCCCCTACCCTCAGCTTCCCGGTACCGGGTACGATCATGATCGAGCCCACCGAGAGCGAGGACAAGGCCGAGCTGGACCGTTTCTGCGACGCGATGATAGGCATTTACAAGGAGATCAGGGCCATCGAAGATGGCAAGGCCGACAAGACCGATAACGCGCTGAAAAATGCACCGCATACGCAGGCCGTGATCTGTGCGGATGAATGGAGCCATGCTTATCCCCGTTCACAGGCAGGTTTCCCCCTGCCTTATGTGAAAGAAAATAAATTCTGGCCCAGCATTGCGCGGGTCAATAATACGTATGGGGACAGAAATCTTATCTGTACCTGCGAGCCGGTGAGCAGCTATGCCGAAGAGGCTGCGGTCAGCTGAGGGGCTGGCCCAGGCTAATAAACGGCCTGTACGATATTCAGGCTTATCGGGTTCTGACTGTTGGTGGCGCTTCCGCTCAGGAAGATGGTATAGGCATTTCCCGACTGCAGGGTGACGCTGTTCAGGTTTCCTATTACGCTGTCCGTCCCTGCCTTTTTTATCTGCAGATTGTAGAAGCCGGAGGCTATCGGCTGGAATTTAGTAAGCGTCTCGTTCGGAACGATATCTTTGGCCACTCTGTTCTGTATGACAGGAGTACCATTCAGGTAAAGGTCCACAGCCGGCAATTCCAGGCACATGTGAAAGAAGCGGAGGAAGCTGCTGCTGAGGGAGATCGTGCTGAAATCATCCGTTATCTTTAATGCTTCGGCTGGACCGTGTATCGAATCGTTATAAAGGATCAGCGTATAAAAGCCCATCGAATCATAGTTAGAGGCAGGTAACGCCGCCAGGGTGCTGTCTGCGCCGTAAACCTTGAACTTTACGTCATAGGAGCCGGGCGTCAGATGGGCGTAGGAATTGGAGAAGCTTCCCGGCCCGACGGAACCGGTTGCCTGCTGGCCATTTAAAAAAAGCTGCGCAGGAGACGAATAGGGCGCTACATTCATCACACTCATATAGGTCAGCAAATTTGTATTAGATGTCGAACTGGATGCCGACTTAGCGCAGGCCGCCAAACCCCCGATAATAAGGATCGAAAAGAAAACCTTGCCGATAACCGATAACTGTGCTCTCTGTCTCCTGTTTGCTCTTTTTCTCATGATTTCAATTTTGTTATACCAGAATTACGTTGAAAAGTCTGTTTTCCAGGGGTTCTGACAATTATTACGATCATTTCGTTGCTTGGGTTGCCTTCCGGCGGCCGGGTATTCCGGGCCGGTATCTTTCAAAACAAAAAAAGTTTACCACCCCGGGTGGAATACCCGGAATGATAAACGAAATGAAGCCAATATTATTTATTTCACCGTAACGCTGATCGTCGTCGCAAGTCTTGCGCCATAGGAACGGTGGATGCCATCGGCGAACTGAAGGGTCAGGGTGTGCTTGCCCGGAGTCAGTTTCACTTCCGTGCTTGATTGTGCCTTGCCAAAATGAATATGGGTCGAATCCTTTGGCACGGCCAGACCGGCGGGAATGGAATCCCCTGCGTCTATCAGCAGATGGTGATGCCCCGAACCGGCAACAATAGCTCCTGCCGTATCGAGCTTAAGGCCATCGATCCCCATTTCCACTTTCACCGGCGACTTGACAGTCTGTCCATCCTTAAGATTCTTAAAAAATACTTTGGCGCCTGCAGGCACGTCTGGCAAAGCCATGGACAATTTGGAAGAATCTACTTTCATGTTCATGGTGTCAGCCGTAGCCGTTTTGGCCGTGTCGGTAGCAGCTGTCTTATCGCCTGCGTTGTTGCAAGCCGTCATTCCGAACAGCAAGGCCACGGGAAGAAAATGGATAGTACGCATGTTGTAATAATTTATTTAAGGACTAAAATTACTTAATAAGCATCAATTCTATTCTTTCACCCAGATTGTTTTGTCCTGCACCGGTCGCCTTGTTCCTTTTACAGAAGGTATGGCCGCATAACCCAGATAGAAAAACCCCATCAGCCGGTCATCACCCTGAAGGCCAAGGAAGGGGCCAGCCGCCGGATCGTAGGTAATGCCGCCGGTGCTCCAGTACCCACCCAATCCATAAGCTTCCGCAGAAAGCCAGATGTTTTGCACGGCGCAGGCTACCGCTGCGATCTCTTCCATTTCGGGAATGGCTATTTCCGTGCTTCTTTTCAGGATGATCGCGATGATATGAGAACAGTTTCCCGGGTTGGTCAGCAGCTTTTCATATTTGTCCTGCCGGAATTTTGTTCCAGCATTCTCCTTATATCTGGCAGCCTGGAATTCCGCGAATTTCTTCCTTCCCTCCCCTGCAAAGACGGTGAACCGCCAGGGCTCGGTATGTTTGTGATTGGGGGCCCAGTTGGCATTTTCGAGCAATTGCCAGATGATGTCATCCGGTATGATCCTCCCTTTTTCAAACTGGTCTGGAAATGAGCTTCTCCTTGACCGGAGGAGATGGTTGGTCTGCGCCCAGCCGGGCATTTTGTCATTTGTCATTAGAATACCCCGATTTTTGGCAAATATAGACAACCGGAGGCGGTTGGTGGAAGAAGGCGAATTTGCCGGCCGAAAACGGGGCCAGGCAGAACGGGCAGAATGCGGCCAGGAGGGTAATAGCAAACCCCTATTTATGGGGCAGAATAGTAATTCGAGGCACTATATTAAAAAAATTGTACCTTGCAACCCTATTTTATTACCAATACAATTAATGATGGACAACAAAACAACAGGCACCGTAAAGTTCTTCAACGCAGACAAAGGGTTTGGCTTTATCAAACATGATGATTCCAACAAAGAAACCTTTGTTCACGCCAGCGGACTCATTGACCAGATCAAAGAAAACGATCACGTGGAGTTTGATCTTCAGAACGGGAAAAAAGGCCTGAATGCTGTAAACGTAAAATTGATCCGATAAAACTGGTCTTTTTTCAACAGAAATTAAGGGCCCTTTAAGGCCCTTAATTTTTTTTATGCCTTATATTGCAGCATTCTTATATCAACAATCTTTTTATATGCGCTTGTCCATCTTATTTTCGCTGCTGCTCTTCTCTCTGTCGGGCATTTCCCAAAGCTATTATCTGTTCGCGGGAACGTATACGAACGCTGACAGCAAAGGCATTTATGTCTACCGGTTCAACTCCGTCACCGGAGAGATCGTACCCGTCAGCACGGCAGCCAGCGACAACCCATCTTATCTGGCCATAGCTCCCGGAGGGAGTTTTATCTATGCGGCCAATGAGTCCGGGGGAGCCGGCCCGGGGGCAGTGAGCGCTTATTCCTTTAATAAAGCAACAGGACAATTAACCTTCCTTGACAAGCAGTCAACAGGCGGGAATGGCACCTGCTATATATCGGTGGACTCGAAGCGCAAATGGGTGATGGCCGCCAATTACGGCGGCGGAAGCCTTGCAGCCCTGCCGGTCAACGCGGATGGTTCGGTGGCGCCCATGACCGAATTTATTCAGCACAGCGGTCAGGGCATCAATCCGCAGAGACAGGAGAAGCCGCATGTACATTCTGCCATATTCTCGCCCGACGAGCATTTCCTGCTCGTGGCCGATCTGGGTCTGGACAAGCTGTCGGTCTATAATTTCAACCCCGATGCAAGCCCCCTGCCGCTGGCTCCTCTTCCCAGCGCCGACTCCAATGTAAATATCACACCCGGCTCCGGCCCGAGGCACACGAGCTTTTTTCATGGCAAGCCTTATGTCTATCTTATCAGTGAGATGGCGGGCATGGTGGATGCCTTCAAATATTCGGGAGGGAAATTCACCCCCTTTCAACGTATCAGCTCTCACCCAGCCGGGTATAACAAAGTGATCGGCAGCGCAGACATTCATATCAGCCCCAATAACAAATTCCTTTATGTTTCAAACCGGGGTGACGCCAATAATATCGCCATTTTTGCTATAGATCAGGTCAGCGGTAAGCTGACGGCAAAAGGTTTTCAGTCCGTGCTGGGGAATACGCCACGGAATTTCATTATCGATCCTACGGGTCGATGGCTGCTGGTCGCCAATCAGCGCAGCAACAATATTGTCATATTCAGGATAGATCCGAAGACTGGGCTGCTGAAGCCGCTGAAAAAACAGGTGACCATCCCTTCACCAGTCTGTCTGAAGATGTATCTGGATAAGTAAAGGGGCGGTGTGGGCGCGATCGTTATGCCTTCCAGGCTTTTTTCAAGAACCGGAGCCAATTCCCATGCATGATGTTTTCGATGTCGGCTGCCGTGTAGCCTTTCCTGCCAAGCAGGTCGGGGATCTTATGCAGATCGGCTATCGTTTCCAGATCATAAGGACATTGTTCCTTTCCGAAGGCGCCGTCGAGATCGGTGCCGATGCCGGCATGCAGCGTATTTCCCGCGAGCTGGCAGATATGGTCCAGGTGCCCGATCATTTTTTCCAGGTTGCAATCCATCAGTTCCGGTGTTGACTTCCCTCTTATCCATCCGGGCACCATCATCCATGCGTCGAGCGCTCCGCCGATCACGGCTCCTTTTCCGATAAGCGCCCTGATCATATCGTCACTGAACTGCCGGTTGTGATCCACCAATGCGCGGCAGTTATTGTGGCTGGCCCATACAGGGCCGTCGAAGAGGTCCATCGCATCCCAGAATGCGTCATCGCAGAGGTGGGTGGCGTCCAGAATAATATTCAGTCTCTCCATTTCGCGCAGCATATCCTTCCCCTGCGGGCTCAGGCGACCCTGGGCATCTGTGCCGTTGGCATAGCGGCCAGGGCCATAATGTGCCGGGCCTACGGCGCGGAGGCCGTATGCGTGCGCTGTTGCGAGATATTCCGGAGTGATGAGAGAATCGGCGCCTTCGAGGCTGAGGATAAAGCCGATGGGTCTGGGGGTGCTGCCCGGTGCGCCGGGCGCGGGGTCGTGGCCGGCGGGGTCGTGGCCGGCGGAGGAGGTGTTATGGTCGCGGGCGGCGGGGTCGTGGCGCTGTGCGGAGTTGGAGGCGGATGGGGCCATCCAAAGGGCGAGATGCTGCTCCAGGGAGGCGGCGTCCCTGATCATCGTCATTTCGCCATCCTCTTCCATGGCCTTGTACCAGGCCAACTGAGCCTGGGTTTGCGCCCACGCCTGCTGTGGGGAATGCCATCCGGGAAGAGGGTTTCCGGGTGCGACATATCTTGCGATCTGGGTAGCGACCACCAGCCCGATATTCCCTTTGCGCAATTCGGGGAGCGACACGGTGCCTCTGGCCCGGTCGGGTTTGTCCGTCATTCCTTCCTCCCGCCTGCGGATAGCATCGGCAGACAGGCGAAGGTCTCTGTTCCATTCCATTGCATTCATGCTCAGATCGAGGTGTGCATCTATAGTAAACATTTCGGGTAATTGTTTTTTCAGCGGATGATCCTGCCGGATGACCCGCTCTGAATAAATTACTGTCCTTCAAATATAACTTCAATTTCAACAGGAACATTATCGTCCCGGACCGGGATGGTACAGTATGGCTATACCGGATAACCCGCTATATTCGTGTTCTCAACCATTCTTGCCATGCGCTCATTTCTTACCATGAATAAATATGTATGTCTCGCGGCATCATTCCTGTTGTCCGTTGCTTTCTGCCCGGCGCAGGTGACCGTCAAAAATCTGCTTACAGAAAATCTTACCGATCCTGTGGGCCTCGATGCGAAAGCGCCAGATTTCAGCTGGCAGCTGGTGACGGCCGGCGATGGATCGGGAGAGCGGGCCGGGCGTGGTTCCGCGGGCGATGGCGCAGCAGCGAAGCGGAATGTGATGCAGACGGCCTACGAGATCCGGGTGAGCGCGATGCCCGGCGGTAAAGGAC
>DATHHO010000066.1:0-14892 GCA_035317125.1 Puia sp. | reverse complement strand
CCCGCAACAGACAATCGATCACGGTCTGCGACGAATCCGTCACCGGGAACATACGGCCATCGGCCTCGGTTTTCAACTCAACACCCCGTTCGGCAAACCAGGCGATCGTATCAATAGTAAAAAATCGGTGAAAAGCTTTCTTGATGAAGTTCCCGCCACGGGGATATTTTTTTACCATTCCGGAGATCTGGTAACAGGCATGGGTAACGTTGCAACGGCCGCCACCGCTGACTTTCACTTTGCTCAGCAGCTTGCCGGTCTTCTCCACGACGATCACGGCAAGGGATGGGTTCAGTCTCGCGGCATTGACGGCGCAGAACAAACCCGCCGCTCCCCCTCCGATCACTACGAGTTTTTTTCCCACCGGAGGTGAATTTATTCGGAGAAAAGATTCGGGTTGGCTTTTTCCGCCGCCTCGATTATACTATAGTCGGACAATATATCGGCCTTGTTCTTCATTACGCATACATCATGCTCGAAATGAACGGAGGGCTTGTGATCGGATGTACGCACCGTCCAGCCATCGCTCTCGGTATATACTTCACGTTTACCCAGGTTGATCATCGGCTCGATGGCCAGCACGAGTCCTTCTTTCAGTTTGCCGCCCGATCCACGTCTTCCGTAATTGGGCACCTGCGGGTCTTCATGCAATTGCTTCCCGAGCCCATGCCCCACCAGTTCCCGCACTACGCCATAGCCATATTTTTTTTCGGTATGCTCCTGGATGGCATGCGAGATATCTCCCACCCGGCCACCGGCGACAGCTTTCTCGATGCCTTTGTAAAGGGATTCTTTGGTGACTCTGATCAACTGCCGGATCTCCGGGCCGGGGTCTCCGATCGCAAACGTATAGGCATGGTCTCCATGGTATCCATTCTTCACTATGCCGATATCGACGGAGATGATATCCCCGTCCTTCAGCGCCTTGCCATCGGGAAAGCCATGCACGACCACATCGTTTACGGAGATACAGGAATTGAACGGGTATCCGCGGTAATTCAGAAAAGAAGGCGTCCCGCCATTATCGTGGATGAATCCAGCGATCAGCTTGTCGAGGTCCAGGCCTATAACACCCGGCTTCAGCACCTTCGCTACTTCCGTCAGTGTACGGCTTACCAGCAGGGCGCTTTCGCGCATCATTCCTATTTCCGCCTGTGTCTTGTAATGGATCATTGTATTGACAAAAAACCTGTTAGGGTCTATCCTAACAGGCTCAGTTAATTAAGTTTTATCTCGTTCGTTTCATCCGGCATTCTTCCCGCCGGATCTGCATTGCATTCGTTCATTCTCAGATCACGGCATTCGACACCGAGGACTGACGCCCCTGGATCCTGCCGCTCTTCATCAGCCCATCGTACTGACGCATCAGCAGCTGGGTTTCGATCTGCTGCAGGGAATCAAGGATTACACCGACCATGATCAGCAGCGAGGTGCCGCCGAAAAAGGAAGCAAATCCCTGGGTCACACCCAGCCGCTGCGCAAAGCCCGGTAATATACCGACGATGGCTAACAGACAGGCGCCCGGCAATGTGATCTTATCCATCACCGATCCGATATAATCAGCCGTCGGCTGGCCGGGTTTCACACCGGGGATAAATCCGTTATTACGTTTCAGATCATCGGCGATCTGCTTGGGATTAAAGATAAGGGCCGTATACAGGAACGTAAATCCGATCACCACCACGGCATAGAATCCCATGTGGATGAAATCCCGGGGGTCCGAAAATACCCGGGCTATTCCTTTTGTAGAATCGAAATTGGCAAAAATGGTCGGCAGGAACATGATCGCCTGCGCGAAGATGATCGGCATTACACCGGCACTGTTCACCTTCAAAGGGAGGAACTGGCGGGCGCCACCGAACTGACGGTTGCCAACGATCTGTTTGGCATAATTGACCGGCACTTTACGCACCCCCTGGATCAGAACGATAAGGCCCATGATGATGGCCACCAGGATGGCGATCTCGATCACGAAGATCAGGATGCCCCCGCTGCCCGCCGCCGATTTCGCCAGCCACTCCTGTCCAAAGGAATGGGGCAAACGGGCCAGGATACCCACCATGATGATCAGAGAAGTACCATTGCCCAGTCCCTTATCGGTGATCTTTTCACCCAACCACATGACGAACAGGGTGCCTGCCGTCAGGACGATGGGGGTAGTGATCCAGAAATAAGCGCTGAAGCTGTCGATGATCGCGTCCTTGCCAAGACCCCTGAGATAGGTGACATAGGCATAGGCCTGAACGAACGTAACACCCACGGTAATATAACGTGTCCACTGATTGATCTTCTTTTGTCCGCTCGCACCTTCTTTCTGCACTTTCTGCATCTGCGGGATGAGGATCGTCATCAGTTGCATAAAGATCGAGGCGGAGATATATGGCATGATCCCAAGCGCCAGAATCGATGCCTGGGAGAAAGCGCCCCCTGAAAAGGCGTCGATCAGACCCAGTGCGCCGCTCTTGGCGCCGCTGAGCGCGCTGAGCTTGTTGGGATCGATCCCCGGAAGCACGATATGCGTGCCAAACCGGTAGATGAATATTAGGGAGAATGTGACGACGATCTTACTTTTCAGATCATCGATGCTCCAGATATTTTTAATCGTTTGTATGAACTTCTTCACGGAATAGTAATTGATTACATAGACGCATGGTCCATGCGTCTATGCAAGTTACAGAAAATTGAGCATTACTTCAGAATTTCGATTGTTCCTCCGGCGCTTTCAATGGCGGCTTTGGCCTTTGCGCTGGCGGCATTCACCTTGAAGTTCATCTTGGTCTTCAGCTCCCCGTTGCCAAGGATCTTGATAAGATCGGTCTGGGCAATTAATCCATTGATATACAGATTTTCAGGAGTGATTTCGGTGATCCCGTACTTCTCGGCGAGATGGTCGATCTGGCCCAGGTTCAGTACTTTATAATCGATCCGGTTGATGTTGTTGAAACCGCGTTTGGGTATCCTTCTCTGGAGTGGCATCTGACCACCTTCGTGGGCCATTTTCCGCTGGTAACCGGCGCGGCTCTGTCCGCCCTTATTACCCTTCGTGGAAGTGCCCCCTTTACCGGAAGCTTCCCCGCGGCCGAGACGTTTATCTTTGTGCGTTGCGCCTTTTGCAGGCCTGATCGTGTGTAGTTTCATTTTTTCTGATTTTTACTTACGGGGTGTTCTCCCCTCGCTTTAATGATAAAATGTGTACCGGTTAAAGGCTGTTCCATCGGCGTCTGCCATCCCTGCGAACGGCGGCCCCCGCTATTTACCCTTTAACTTCCTCAACTCTCACCAGGTGTTCCACTTTGCGGACCATTCCCAGTATCTGAGGAGTGACTTCGATTTCTTTGGTGGTATGGAGCTTGTTAAGACCCAGCGCCTTCAGCGTTAATTTCTGACGCTCCGGCCGGTCGATACCGCTCTTTACCAATGTTACTCTGATCTTTTGCATGGTTATAATTATTTTGCTAAAGTGCTCAGCCTCAAATGGCCTTGCCCCAGGCATTCTATCCGTTGAAAACTTTCTTTAATGAGATATTACGGGTCCTCGATACATTGATCGGTTCTCTCAGCATGGCGAGGGCCTTGAAGGTAGCCTTGACCACATTATGCGGGTTGGCCGATCCCAGTGATTTCGCCAATACGTCCGTGATGCCTGCGCTTTCCAGAACGGCACGCATGCTGCCCCCTGCGATCACACCGGTACCATGAGCGGCTGGTTTTATCAGTACCTTGGCGGCGCCTTCTTTGGCCAGCTGATCATGCGGGATAGTACCGTGCATGACCGGGACCTTGATCAGGTTCTTCTTGGCGTCTTCGATGCCCTTGGTAATAGCTTCCTGCACTTCCTTTGCCTTGCCAAGGCCATGTCCGACCACACCATTCTCATTGCCCACAACGACCAGCGCCGAGAAGCTGAATGCACGACCGCCCTTGGTTGTCTTTACAACACGGTTGATGGCAACCACCTTTTCTTTCAGCTCGATATCGCCGGCTTTAACTTTGTTTAAGATTACTTTAGACATTGTAATTGTTTACGAATTACTATTTTGAAAATACTTTGCTTTTCCGGTTCCAGACTCCGTTCTCTGCGATCTTCATGATCCTAGAACTTCAGTCCGCCTTCGCGCGCCCCGTCAGCCACAGCCCTTACACGTCCATGATACAGATAGCCACCACGGTCGAAAGTAACATCGGCCAGTCCGAGCTCGGAAGCCTTGCGGGCGATTGCGGCGCCTACCAGCTTGCTCTTTTCCACTTTGTTACCTTTCTGAGCGAGGATATCCTTGTCGCGGGATGAAGCCGAAGCCAGCGTCGCGCTGCTGATATCGTCGATCAGCTGCACATAGATATCATTGTTGCTCCTGAAAACCGATAACCTCGGTTTCTGGGAAGTTCCGCTGATCTTCTTGCGGATGCCGAATCTGATCTTTTGTCTTCTGATTACTTTCGTGTCCATTGTTGTCTATTTTTCAATCCTGATTCCGGACCGGGGCCCGGACAGCCAGGATCATCCTTTAAAATTGTTATTCAACTTCTGAGCAGCTGACTCTTAATCAGCGGGCCTTACTTCCCAGCCGCCTTACCAGCCTTCTTGCGCACCACTTCGCCCACATACCGTACACCCTTGCCCTTGTATGGCTCAGGCTTGCGCAGTCCGCGGATCTTTGCCGCCACCTGACCGATCAGCTGCTTGTCCACACCTTCCAGCGTGATCTTTGGGTTTTCCCCTTTTTCCTGTGAAGTAGCGAGCTTCAGCTCCTTGGGGATCTCAAAAACGATATTGTGCGAGAACCCCAGGGCCAGATCCAGCAGGTTGCCCTGGCTGGAAGCCTTGAAACCCACCCCGATCAGTTCGAGTTGTCTTTTATAGCCATCCGTAACGCCCTTCACCATATTCGCTGCCAGCGAGCGGTAAAGACCATGCAGGGCGCGGTGACGGATCTGATCGGTAGGACGGGTGAATTCCACCTGACCTTCCTTCACATCCACGGTGATATCGCGGTCGATCGATTGCTTCAGTTCCCCTTTCGGGCCCTTCACGATCAGGAGATTGTGTTCTCCGACCGTTACGGTTACTCCCTTCGGGAGGATCACGGGTTGCTTACCTATACGAGACATAAAAATTATGTTTTAACCTTATTTAATATATATACGCCAAAACTTCCCCACCCACATTCTGGGTCTTCGCTTCCTTGTCCGTCATCACCCCTTTCGAAGTGGAGATAATAGCGACGCCGAGGCCATTCTTCACCCGCTTGAATTCCACCGGGCTTGAATATTGACGCAGACCCGGACGGCTTACCCTTTCCAGCGATTTGATCGCGGGTTCCTTGGTAGTGGGATCGTACTTCAGCGCGATCTTGATAACGCCCTGTTTGCTGTCATCCTCGAATTTGTACTTCAGGATATAACCCTTGTCGTACAGGATCTCGGTCATGCGTTTCTTCAGATTGGAAGCAGGTATCTCGACGATACGGTGATTAGCCATCTGCGCATTACGGATTCTTGTCAAAAAATCTGCTATTGGATCAGTAACCATTGTTAAGTTCTGTTAAGTGATTTCGAAAAATTTTTTACAATGCGATATCCAATGATATCAATTCTACCAGCTCGCCTTCCTGACTCCGGGGATCTTGCCCTGAAGCGCCATGTCACGGAAGATCACCCTGGAAATACCAAAATATCTGATATATCCCCTGGGACGTCCTGTTAACTGGCAACGGTTATGAAGCCTCACCGGAGATGCATTCCTTGGAAGCAGGTCCAGTGCCTTGTAATCGCCGGCAGCTTTCAGAGCAGCGCGCTTTTCAGCGAACTTAGCCGTCATGGCTTCTCTTTTTCTTTGCCTGGCCTTTACTGACTCTTTAGCCATGTTTTATTGCTTTTTTATTAGTTGAATACTTATTACTTATTGTGCTTCTTTCTTACGGAAAGGCATGCCCAGCTCTTTCAGCAGCTCGTATGCCTCTTCGTTCGTGCTGGCGGTGGTCACAAACGTAATGTCCATACCCGTGATCTTATTCACCTTGTCGATATCGACTTCGGGGAAGATGATCTGCTCGGTGATACCCAGGGTGTAATTTCCACGGCCGTCGAATGACTTCTCATTGATGCCCTTGAAATCACGTACACGGGGCAGCCCGGTAGATACCAGACGGTCCAGGAACTCATACATCTTGACGCCACGCAGGGTCACCCTTGCGCCGATCGGCATCGCCTTACGCAGCTTGAAGTTGGAGATATCCTTCTTCGACAGCGTAGAGACGGCTTTCTGGCCCGTGATCATCGTCAGTTCGTCCAGTGCAACTTCCACCAGCTTCTTATCGGTCACGGCTCCGTTGACGCCACGGTTAAGACATATTTTTTCCAGTTTCGGCGCCTGCATAACTGTAGAGTAGCCGAATTTCTTCATGAGGGCAGGTACAATCTCTTTCTTGTACTTATCTGCCAGACGCGGAGTGTATTTTGCAGTGCTCATTATTTTATAACCTCCCCTGATTTTTTAGATATTCGAACTAATTTTCCGGTTTCCCTGGAACGTTTCACCTTGGTGGCGCCGCCGCTCTTCGCATCCCACAACAGTACGTTGGAGATATGGATCTTGGCTTCCTTCTTCAGGATACCACCCTTGGTGTTCTGAGCAGAAGGCTTGGTGTGCTTGGTCACGATGTTCACGCCTTCGACAAGTATCTTTGCTTCGTCGGGATATACATCCAGGACTTTGCGGGCTTTCTTGGGATCCTTATCGTCTCCCGTGATCACTACGACACTGTCGCCTTTTTTAATGTTGAACTTCGGTTTGAATCGATTACTCATTTATTTCGCTTTAAGCTTATTATTCTTTTTATTGCCCCGCCCTTTCTTCCAGGGCTTCTTTCCGGCATATCGCCCGACGGCCTGTCTACAATACTTCCGGCGCCAGGGAGATGATCTTCATATATCCCTTGTCACGGAGCTCCCTTGCGACGGGTCCGAAAATACGGGTTCCGCGGGGCTCGTCGGATGCGTTCAGCAATACGACGGCATTGTCATCGAAGCAGATATAAGAACCATCCTTCCGGCGTAATTTCTTCCTCGTCCGTACGATGACCGCTTTTGCAACGGTGCCTTTCTTGATACCGCCCGCAGGCAATGCATCTTTCACGGTAACTACGATCTTGTCGCCGACGCCCGCATAGTCCTGCCCGCTATTCCCCAACACGCGGATACACAACACTTCTTTGGCACCGCTGTTGTCAGCTACATTAAGTCTGCTTTCTTGCTGAATCATTTTATTTAGCTTTTAGATCCAGGCTGTGAGGCCTGAAAATTTTAATTTATGCTGTTCTGACTGCACCCACCCGGAACACCATGGCCCGGAGCGCGCAGGTTTTAAGCTATTTCGCTTTCTCCACCACTTCCACCAGGCGCCAGCGCTTGGTTTTGCTCAAAGGGCGGCTTTCCATGATCCTTACGACATCGCCGATCGTGCACTCATTCTTTTCATCATGAGCATGGAAGCTGGTAGTCTTCTTTACGAACTTACCATAGATAGGGTGCTTCACTTTTCTTTCAACCGTCACCGTGATGGTCTTATCCATCTTGTTGCTCTTCACCACCCCGATCCTTGTTTTGCGCAAATTTCTTTCGATCATTTTACTTAGCTTTTGCTTTTAGGGGCCGGCCCGGCCGACCCTTCATAATTTTAAAAATCCAATTGCCTTCCCGGACACTTAAGCCTTTACAGCCTGTGATTTGCTGGCCGAAGCCTTCTGGGCCAGGAACGTTTTGAGCCTCGCTATATCCTGCCGCAGAGCACGGATGCTCATCGGGTTTTCCAGCGGGGAAATGGCATGAGCGAATTCAAGCTTCTTCAGGCGCAACTCATCTTCCTGGATACGTGCCTTGAGATCCGAATCATTCAAGTCCTTTATGCTCTTTACAAAATCAACTCTCTTTGACATTGTATATCTGTTTTACTGTTCTGTTATTTAATTTTCGCACCCTCGATGGCCACCACGTCCCTGCGGGCGATGAACTTGGTCTTGATCGGCAGTTTCTGCGCGGCAAGCTCCAACGCTTCCCTTGCCACCGCTTCCGTAACGCCGTCTGCTTCGAACAGGATACGACCTGGTTCAACTACAGCCGCCCAATACTCTGGGTTACCTTTACCTTTACCCATTCTCACTTCCTGTGGCTTCTTGGTAATAGGCTTGTCGGGGAACACGCGGATCCAAACATTCCCTTCACGTTTCATGGCACGGGTCAGGGCCTGACGGGCAGCTTCCAGTTGACGGTTGGTCAGCCAGATCGCTTCCAGCGCCTTCAGCGCGTACGAACCAAAGGCAATCGAGCTGCCTCTCTTGGCCGTCTCGCGAATGCGCCCTTTCTGTCCTTTCCTGTGCTTCGATCTTTTGGGTTGTAACATCTTGAATTATTTTCCAGGTTCTTTCAAATAAATTTTCAACTATCTGCGGCCACCACCACCGCCACCACCGGGTCTGCGGTCTCCGCCGCCTCCACCACCACCAGGCCTGCGATCACCTCCACCACCACCGCCACGGCTGCGGTCTCCGCCACCACCACCGCCGCCTCTGCGGTCATCGCGATGATGACGATCTCCACCATGCTCGCCCTCCCTTCTTTCTCTCCTGTCGCTCACATCGGTCTTGCCGCCAACGAAATTGGGATTCAGATCACGCTTAGCCAGTACTTCCCCTTTACAGATCCATACCTTGATACCGATCTTGCCATAGACGGTCAGTGCGAACACATTGGCATAATCGATGTCCATACGGAGCGTATGCAAGGGAGTACGTCCCTGCTTGATCTCTTCGGTACGGGCGATTTCAGAACCACCCAGACGACCAGCGACCTTTATCTTGATTCCTTCCGCACCCATACGAAGGGCCGAAGCGATCGCCATTTTAATGGCGCGTTTGTAATTTATACGGTTTTCGATCTGGCGGGCGATCGTGTCGCCGACGATGTTCGCATCCAGTTCCGGGCGACGGATCTCCAGGATATTGATCTGCACATCATCCTTACCCGTCAGCTTCTTCAGCTCTTCCTTGATACGATCGACTTCCCCACCGCCTTTACCGATGATGATACCGGGCTTGGAGGTGTGGATCGTTACGATCAGCTTGTTCAGCGTACGCTCGATAACGATCTTGGCGATCCCGCCCTTATTGATACGGGCGTTCAGGTAGGTCCTGATCTTGTTATCCTCTATCAGTTTGAAGGCGTAGTCTTTTTTGCTGCCGTACCAGTTGGATTCCCATCCTCTGATGATCCCCAGCCTGGCTCCGATTGGATTTGTTTTCTGACCCATATTCTTCGTTAATAGATTTTATCAATTATTTTTTTGAATTGGCAACTTTTGGTTTGTACACCTTTTTAGCGGCTGGCGCTTCGGCCACCTTGGTATCCACGACCACGGTCACGTGATTGCTGCGTTTGCGGACCCGGTACCCACGACCCTGTGGCGCCGGGCGCATACGCTTCAACGTCCTTCCTCCGTCCACCATCACGGTCTTCACCACGAGGCTGGCGTCTGCTGCGCTCTTCCCTTCATTCTTCTGCTCCCAGTTCTTCACTGCGGACCACAACAGCTTGTGCAGCGGTGTGGCGGAATGCTGTGGATGATGCTCCAGTATTGCCAGGGCTTTCTCGACCTGCAGACCCCGGATCGCATCGGCCAGTAAACGCATTTTACGTGGCGATGTCGGGTGATTTCTCAATTTTGCTACTGCTTCCATTATACTTAGTTTATAAAACTATGTTATGCAATCTTTTTACTTGAATGTCCCTTGAAGTTCCGGGTCGGGGCGAATTCTCCCAGCTTATGCCCTACCATGAACTCCGTTACGTACACGGGGATGAACTTGTTGCCATTGTGAACAGCCAGCGTATGACCGACAAAGTCCGGCGTGATGGTGGAACGACGGCTCCAGGTCTTGATGACTCCCTTCTTGGCTGTTCCTTCATTGATGGACAGGATCTTTTCTTCCAGATTCGCATCTACGTAAGGACCTTTTTTAATTGAACGACCCATGATAAGTGAGTTAAGTTGAAATTTTTATAATTACTTTTTAGCTAATTTCTTTCCGTCTTTCCGCTGGATGATCAGCTTATCGCTGCCCTTTCCTTTCGTACGGGTCTTAAGACCTCTTGAGTACTGACCGTTCCTGCTGCGGGGCTGACCACCGGAGGCCTTACCTTCACCACCACCCATCGGGTGATCCACTGGATTCATCGCAACGCCACGGACACGTGGGCGGATACCTCTCCACACATTACGACCGGCCTTACCCATGCTCTGCAGGGAGTGATCGCTGTTGGATACTACCCCAACGGTAGCATAACAGTTGATCAACACCTTCCTGAGTTCGCCGGAAGGCATCTTCAGGACAGCATATTTTTCTTCCTTGTTGGTCAGCTGTGCAGATGTACCTGCGCTGCGTACCAGCTTGCCGCCCTGACCGGGCTGCATTTCAATATTGTGTACGTTCGTACCCAAAGGCATATTCTTAAGCTGAAGGGCATTCCCCAATTCAGGCACCACACCGTCACCGGATAGTACGACCGCTCCAACCTGCAATCCCTGCGGCGCAAGGATATAGCGCTTTTCGCCATCAGCATAGTTCAGCAGAGCGATAAAGGCCGTGCGGAACGGATCATATTCGATAGAGGCCACCGTACCCGGTACTGCCTTCTTATTTCTTTTAAAGTCGATGATACGATACATCCTCTTGTGACCGCCACCCATATACCGCATGGCCCTTCTGCCCTGCACGTTCCTGCCCGCAGTGGATTTCACCTTCTCGAGCAAAGACTTCTCCGGAACATCCGTCGTGATCTCGGCATATGCATTTCCAATTCTCCAGCGCGTCCCTGCGGTAATCGGTTTGTATTTTTTCAGTGCCATTTTTCGTTTCTTATGCTTGTTAAAATAACTTTTGTCAATGCTTTGCGGCGTCTGACCGCCATTCTTTGTCCGGATCTCCTAGATCGCTGCGTACAGATCGATCGATTCGCCTTCCGCTACGGTGATCAGCGCTTTCTTGAAGGCTGGCTTGCGGCCCTGAACATATCCCGCTTTGGTAAAGCGCGTCTTGTTCTTGCCGGGCACTACCGAGGTATTCACATCCAGCACGGTCACCCCGTAGAAATCTTCGACGGCTTTCTTGATCTCCAGCTTGTTGGCTTTACGGTTGACCCTGAAAGCATATCTCCGCAGTTTTTCCTGCTGGGAATTTGCTTTTTCTGTCAGTATCGGTTTAACTAAAACGTCAGAGAGTTTCATTTGATCAATTTTAAATTTTGATTTACGCCGCAGCTTCGTCTTCCGCAAATACTTTTGCAGCAGTCTCGGACAACAGTAATATATCTGCATTCACGATATCGTAGGTATTCACATCGGCCAGCAACACCCCTTCCACCTTCGGCATATTGCGGAGGCTCAGGTACAGGTTGTCGTTATAATCGGGGAATACGAACAGGACCTTCTTTCCGGCAACATCCAGGCTCTTCAGGATATCGTTGAACTGCGAGGTCTTCGGAGCATCCAGCTTGATATCTTCCACCACAAGGATGGAATTGCCTTTTGCCTTGTGGGCGAGGGCGGACATCTTGGCGAGGTCCTTCACCTTACGGTTCAGCTTGAAATCCCAGCTATGGGGTTTTGGTCCGAAGATGGTACCACCACCCTTGTACAGCGGGTTACGGAGGTTACCCTTACGGCTGCCGCCTGTACCCTTCTGACGATGGAGCTTCTTGCTGGAACCCTTTACTTCCATACGGGTCTTTACTTTGTGCGTACCCTGACGCTGTGCGGCAAGGTATTGCTTGACGGCCAGGTAGATCACATGATCGTTCGGCTCGATCCCAAAGATCTCTTCGGGTAAATCAACCGTTCTGCCGGTCTTCTTTCCTGTTATATTTAAAACGTCTGCTTGCATTTTCTTTCGATTTATTTACCCGGACCCGCGGCCCGGTTAGTTACTTCTGAATTAAAAGGATGGAACCGATATGACCGGGAACGGATCCGCTCACCAGGAGGTAATTCTTCTCGACGAAGATCTTCACGACCTTGAGGCTTTTCACCTTTACACGGTCGCCGCCCATACGGCCTGCCATGCGGACGCCTTTCATAACGCGGCTGGCATCGGAAGAGTTACCCAACGAGCCCGGAGCGCGCGAACGGTCATGCTGGCCATGGGACTGTCCGCCCACGCCATGGAATCCATGACGTTTTACAACGCCCTGAAAACCTTTTCCTTTAGAAGTACCTACTACTTCTACTTTATCGCCTTCGGAAAAGATCTCTACGGTGAGGACATCACCAAGGTTCTTTTCTATGGAAAAATCGCGGAATTCTTTTACAAACTGTTTGGGGGAAGTGCTGGACTTTGCGAAGTGATGCTTTTCTGCGTTGGTGGTGTGCTTTTCTTTCTTGTCGCCAAAAGCCAGTTGGAGGGAGGTGTAGCCATCGGTGTCCTTTGTCTTGACCTGCGTTACGACACAGGGACCCGCTTCAATGATCGTACAAGCGGTCTGCTTGCCGTCTGGACTGAATATGCTCGTCATCCCGATCTTTTTACCAATAATACCTTTCATTTCTTTAAAGTTTATGCCTTCGGGTATGAGGACAACAAACAGACATCCCGTTGATGTCCCGGCGGTAAAATCCGGAACACGGTAGCGGTCTTATTTATTCAATCCTTCGTTTGCAGCCGACCTTTTCTTTTCGTCTCCCTTCTTCCGCCTTGTGCGGGTCCGGGGTCACAGAAGTACCGGCAGTAAACAAACCCTGAATGGCTTGTTCATATGTTCCCTTAACGAAGCCCGGAGGCGACGGTTAAGGAGTTTACTGATTTCTGATCCAGCGCTGCTTTATCCCGGTGAGCAAAGCTCTACCATTCCGTCCCGCGTGATGCGGAGTCGGGTCAGGACCCGGAAGTTTGCAGATGGATATATAAAGAACTTTCTAACTAGCTTGTTGATCTTTGTCCGCCGGCCCTGGCAATCAGCCCGGGCTGTGCGTCCGCTCCGTCCTGCCGAACCGTCAGGCCTTGATCTCAACATCGACACCCGAAGGCAGATCCAGCTTGGACAAAGCATCCACCGTCCTCGAAGAGGAGGTATAGATGTCCAGCAGGCGCTTGTGCGTGTGCAGCTGAAACTGCTCACGGGCCTTCTTATTTACGTGGGGCGAACGGAGTACGGTGAAGATTTTCTTCCGCGTGGGCAAAGGAATAGGACCTGTTACCACGGCTCCAGTACTGCGAACGGTTTTGACGATCTTTTCGGCAGATTTATCTACCAGGTTGTGATCGTAAGACTGCAATTTGATTCTGATTCGTTGAGACATAAGCCAAATCCCATTTTTCTAACGGGGATGCAAAGGTATGCGGTTCCTTTTAAATGGACAAAGAATTAAGGTGTTTTTTTCAGAAAAAGACCCGCCTGGAAAAGCGGGTCGGGTTGTATATGATAAAACGAGAGCCGGCAGCATCGCTGCCCCCGGCACACCCCCTTCCGGGAATGCGGCTCAAATTAGCGCTAACCGCCCCATTTTGTTTGCATTTTGGCCCAACATGGCCCCCGCGTCGCCGGAATGGCCCTTTCCGCAGACAAACGCCACAAGCCACCACGGCCTGCCTCATCCACCACTACCCTTGCACCCAGCATCCGGCCCCGCCCCCAGACCGGCCTAGCGCCCGAAGCCTACGCTCCAACCCTACCTGCCCCCACCCGGGCAATTCTTCTTCAGGAAATAGGTATACAGCGTCGACAGATGCTTCCGCGTCCCCTCCCCTTCAAAGATCCCGTGCGAGCGGTTCGGATAGGGCATGAACTGGAACACCTTGTTGTACCTGATCAGCGCATTCAGCAATAACTCGGCATTCTGATAATGCACATTGTCATCACCGGTCCCATGAATATATAAGAGATTGCCTGTCAGATTCTTGGCATAGGTGATCGGGGACCCGTCGATAAAATCCTGTTTACTCTCCCAGGGCACGCCCATATACCGCTCCTGGTAGATATTGTCATAGCAGAGCTGGTTGTCGACGGCGGCGATCGCGATCCCGGTCTTGTAGATCTCCGGATACTGGAACATCAGGTTCAGCGTGCTGGACCCACCCCCGCTCCAACCCCATACCGCAACACGGCTGCTGTCTACCCAGGGCCATTTCAGGATCTCGGTGGCGGCCATCGCCTGGTCCCGGATATTGATCCTCCCGATCTGCCGGTAGATCGCCTTCCTCCAGGCCCTGCCCTTGGGAGCCGGCGCCCCCCGGTTGTCCAGGCTCATGTAGATATAGCCATCATCCTGCATATTTCCCCCATACAGGAAATTCATACCGGCGCCATACGAATCCTCCACCGTCTGGGCGGCAGGTTCCCCATAAACATAGAATACGACCGGGTATTTTTTGCTGCTGTCGAAATGGTTCGGCTTCACCATCCAGCCGTCCATATCCACTCCATCCTTTGTCCGGACGGTAAAAAATTCCACCTTTTTCGCACCGGCGCCAACTCCGGAACGAGCCCCGGCGCCCATCCCTGCCCCGCCTCCTGCAACCGCTTTACCGCCAGCGGCTGCCGCCCCGGCCCCCAGAGCCGTATGCCCGGGCAGCGCTATCCATTCCTGGACAGGGACGGTATTGGCATTGCTGAAATTATGAAAGGCATACCGGGCCCCCGTAGAGATCTCGTATCCATGCGTACCCGGCTGATCGGCAGGCGTTATTCTTTCCAGCTTCCCCTTTCCATCCAGCCGGGTACGGAAAAGATATTTCTGGGTCGCATTCTCCGGGGAAGCGATAAAATAAACATAGTTGTTCTTTTCATCGGTCAGCGTCATGCTGATGATATCAAAATTGCCTTTGGTGACAAGCGTCTCTTTTTTCC
>DATHHO010000065.1:0-30637 GCA_035317125.1 Puia sp. | reverse complement strand
CTTGCTCTGCGCCTCGGCGCATTCCCGGATACAGCCCGATACGGCGGACTTGATCTTATGGGGAGCGCGCAGGCCGCGGTAACGTTCTTCGATGCGGATGGCGTAGCTGACGCTGTCGTGCAATCCGAACCGGCACCAGGTGCTGCCCACACAGCTTTTTACGGTGCGGAGCGCTTTGCCATAGGCGTGGCCGCTCTCAAAGCCGGCATCGATCAGCTCGCGCCAGATCTCCGGCAGGTCGGAAACATGCGCTCCGAACATATCGATCCGCTGGGCGCCGGTGATCTTTGTATAGAGCCCGTATTTCTGCGCGACCTGTCCGATGGCGATCAGCTTTTCCGGTGTGATCTCTCCGCCGGGTATACGGGGCACGACGGAATAGGTGCCTCCTCTTTGTATGTTGGCGAGAAAACGGTCGTTGCTGTCCTGGGCGGTGTCGTTGCCTTTGAGCAGGATCATCTCATTCCAGAGGCTGGCGATGAGAGAAGACACCAGCGGCTTGCAGACCTCACAGCCGTCGCCTTTGCCGAGCTGCGTCAATACCGACTGAAACGTTCTCAGGTCATGGATCTTCACGAGGTCGTAGAGCTCCTGGCGGCTACAGGCAAAATGTTCGCAGATCATGTTGCGGACGAATTTGCCTTTCTGTCGCATGGCGAGGTGCATGAGGTCTTTCATCATCGGGACGCAACCGCCGCAGCCCGTGCCCGCCTTCGAGTTTTTCTTAAGGGCATCGAGAGTTTCGCAGTCGTCCATGGTCACCGCCTGACAGATCCTTCCTTTGGACACGCCTTCGCAGCTGCAGATCAGCGCTTCATCGGGCAACGCGGCAAGTCCCGTAGCAGTGTCTTTTTTCCCTTCCGATGGAGGAAAGAATAAAACGGAGGGGTCGGCAGGGAGGGGGACGTTGTTCTTATGCGTCTGTAGCAAGAGGTTGTAGGCCGAAGCGTCGCCAACGAGTATGCCGCCGAGCAGCAACCTGCCGTCGGCGGTCAGGTTGATGCGTTTGTAGACGCCTTTACGGGTGTCTTCGAAGACCATGCTGCGGCTGCCGGCATCGGATGAAAAGGGATCGCCGAAGCTGGCGACGTCCACCCCGATGAGCTTGAGTCTGGTGCTCATGTCGAAACCGGTAAAGCTTCTCTGCTGTGCAGTGAGCTGGGCAACGGCTACTTCCGCCATTTCATAGCCGGGGGCTACCAGACCATATACGGCTCCGTTATACAGAGCGCATTCACCGATGGCATAGATATGAGGGTCGCTGGTCTGCATTTTTTCGTTGACGACGATACCGCCGCGGTGGCCGGTCTCGAGTCCGCAATCTCTTGCCAGCTCATCCCGGGGCCTGATGCCCGCCGATATGACGAGCATGTCGGTCTGGAGGATGGTGCCGTCGGTGAAGATCAGTCCCGTGATAGACGTATTTCCGAGAATGGCCGCCGTGTTGCGGGAAGTGTGGACGGTTATGTCCAGTTCTTCCAGCTTGTATTGCAGGATCCGCGAGCCGTTGTCGTCTATCTGACGTGGCATGAGGCGGGGCGCAAATTCTATGACATGCGTTTTTGGGATGCCCAGATCGATCATGGCCTTGCAGGCTTCGAGACCGAGCAGGCCGCCACCGATCACTGCCGCGATCTTTGTCCTGGAGGCATGCCGCCGGATGAGGTTGAGGTCCTCGATGGTGCGGTAAACAAAGACGCCGTCCTTGTCTGTACCGGAGATGGGCGGCACGTAGGCCGCGGAGCCGGTCGCGAGGACGAGATGATCATAGGGAATGGTCAGCCCTTTGAAGGAATGGACCTCTTTTTTGTCGCGGTCGATGTGATGGACCGGGTCTCCGAGATGGAGATCGATGTGGTTGTCGGCATACCACGCGAGAGGCGCCATACTGAGGTCATAGGCCGAAGAGCCCGCAAAATATTCGCTGAGGTGGACCCGGTCGTATGCCGGAAGCGTTTCCTCCCCGAAGACGGTGAGGTGGAGGCCAGGCAGGTTGCTGGTCAGCAGCTTCTCGCAGAATTTGTAGCCAACCATTCCATTTCCGATGATTACTATTCTCATGATGAGGGTGATTTAGTATTCAGAAATGGCGAGCAATCGTTAATATATTAAATAATTATATGTAATATATTTTTGAGCTTCTTTTCGATTTTAGGCAGTTATATCGCATAATTACCAGATGAAAATAATATAAATTGCTAATAAATTGTTATTTTAGTCTAATAAATATTACATATTTAATTTAATAATGTATAAAATGTCCAGATTATCATTGGTTGGAGCAGGACCGGGAGATCCGGAACTGATCACATTAAAGGCTGTGAAAGCGCTGAGGAATGCCGATGTCATATTATATGATGCCCTGGCAAATGAGGAACTGCTGGAACATGCGGGCCGGAAAGCAGTGAAGCGTTTCGTCGGCAAGCGGTATGGCTGTCATGCGCTGAGCCAGCAGGAGATCAATGCGCTTATTGTCGGTTATGGAGCCAGGTATGCGCATGTGGTAAGGCTCAAAGGAGGCGATCCCTTTGTATTCGGCCGCGCCCAGGAAGAAATAGACGTCGCGGTGGCTGCAGGTATGGAAGTGAACATCATCCCAGGGATCAGCAGTGCGCTGGCCGTTCCGGCATCGCATGGGATCCCGCTGACCTGCCGGGGCGTGAATGAGAGTTTCTGGGTCGTCACGGGCACGACGCGAAGCGGCGAACTATCTGCCGATATCAAACTGGCGGCGCAATCGACGGCCACGGTGATCATCCTGATGGCCATGAGCAGGCTGGAGGCCATCACGGAAATATTCAGCCGTCATGGAAAGGCGGATACCGCTGCAGCCATCATCCAGAACGGGACCTGCTACAATGAGAAAATGGTTGCCGGAACGGTGAAAGATATTTATTACAGGGCCCTGCATGCGGGGATGGGCAATCCTGCCGTCATCATCATCGGGGAGGTGGTGGGGATCAACAGGGAACAGGTGGGCCGGCAACTGACGGACCAGGGATTGCTGAAGCGGAAATTGCCTGATGAAGGCATTGGGCACCATGGGCTGACCGATGATACGGCTCCTTTTCCTATCTTTAGCGCTCTATGAAGGAGCTTAAAGGAGGCTACGATACGACGGGGACTTTTTTATACCGGTATTGTCTGAAAGAATGGTGGCCGGCGCTGGATGCCCACAGGAAAGTAATATCCTGCGCAAAGGGCGAGGTCATATTTTCCGAAGGCCAGACGCTGGAAGGGGTTTATTTTATGGTGGGAGGAGTGGTGAAAGTGCATAAATCCTGGACGGAAGACAAGGAACTGATCATACGATGGGCCGGAGAGAGCGATATCATCGGTCACCGGGGCCTGTCGACCTTTACCACCCGGTATCCCGTAACGGCTACGGCGCTTACCGATGCGGTCGTTTGTTTTATCGGGCTGGATTTTTTCCGAAGCACGCTCGCCGTCAATGCGGCATTCTCCTACGCCTTTATGATGTTCTTCGCCGACGAACTGTATTTCTCGGAGCAGCGCATGCGCGATCTCGCACATATGCCGGTGAAGGGAAGAGTAGCCCAGGCCTTACTGGCTATCCAGAATAAATTTTCCAATAACGAACAGGGTTTTATCTCTTTTGCGGTGAGCAGGCAGGATATCGCCGCCTATGCGGGCGCCGCTTATGAGACCGTATATAAGATCCTGACGGAATGGACCAGTTCCGGTGTGATCAAGACCGATGGGAAATATATCGGCATCCTGGACGACGCGACGCTGAAAGCGCTTTGCTGAACCTTTGAACCGGACTTAAAAATTCTTGTAGGTGAACGTCGACTGGAAGAAATGGATCCGGGACGTGTCGACTCCAAAATCATCGTGGCTGGGCCGCACCAGCGGCGAAGATCGAAACAAGAAAAAGGAGCAAAGCGAAATGTTTCACAACCATGAATTTACGAAACTTATTCAGCCAAATCTATCGTTCAATTTTTTTAGTTTGAATAGCATACACGGCACTATTTTTTTATGTTATTTGCGCGAGATATTTTGTTCTGATGACGTTCAGGTGATGTATGTTATGCCCGACGGTGAACCAGCCCAGGCTGCGGGCCGTGTAAACTTCCTTCCCCGGAAAGTCCTTAAAATCCAGCATCTCCGTGGTCATGCTGCCGAACAGGCTGATGGTCGCGTCCCGTACGGTGATCAGTTCCGCGCGGACATCCTTCAGGGTGCGGTTGTCCGCATTAAAGTCTTTGGTATAGCCCTCGCCCCTGGGGATTTCCAGGTGGACATCGCACTGACGGGAATAGCAAAATGCTTTATAGGCATAATAGCGTTCATCATCGGCGAGGTGGATCAGCACCTGTTTGATGGTCCATTTGTTCTCCGAATAGCGGAAGTTTTCAGCTGACGGACCAACGCTGCCGATGAGGTCAAGCATCTGCTGCCTGTTGCTTTTCAAAGCCCGGATCAGATCGTCACCGGCTGCCAGCGCCAGAAATCCGGAATACCAGGCAGGTGAGTCGTTTAAGTTGGGACGGCCGATTTTTTTCATATTACCGCAAAGCTATAAATTATCAGCCAGGTTTACCTGTCCGCAACGAGTATTATATATATTCGTACATTAGGGTATGGACCAGGGCATGACCATCCGCGAGAAAATGGAGACAGCCAGCCAGCTGGAAAAAGACGGTCGGCTCTCCGATGCCGCGGCTATATACCAGAAATTATTCAGCAACGATCCCTCCGGCGAAAAGGTCATCGGGCGACTCCTCGTGCTGTACAGGCAATTAAAAGACTATAAGAAAGAGCTGTCCGTGCTGAATGACGCCATCGCGGCTTACCGGCAGCAGCAAAAGTCCGCACGGGAGAAATGGATCCAGTCGCATCCCAAAGCCGCCAGCGCCGGCAGGTCGATACTGAGGCAGCTGGAAAAGACCGGCGAGGCAGTTACAGGGCTCGGCGAAAATCACGTGGTCGAACGATGGATGAAGCGAAAGCAGCTTGTTACCAGCAGGATAACAGGTGTTAAAGTAAAGAAGGCCGCTGATCCGGGGAAAGTCAAAAAGGTTTCAGCACCGCAACACAAGGCGAAGACCCTGCCACCCAGGCAAAGCAAGTCCGAAGAAAAGCAACGTCAACGGCAGGAGGCCGCTGCCATCCGGAAAAAGGCTGCACAGGACCGTAAAGAGACCATCGCCAGGAAAAAAAGAGAAGAACGGGAGCGCAAAGCGGCTGAGGCATCCCTGCGGAAGGAGAAGCAAGCGCAAAAGAAAGCAGAGGCGGTCCGGAAGAGGGCTGAGGCAGACCGCAAAAAAGCTGAGGCGAAGGGCCATCCTTTACTGTTCGTTGTTATATTGAGATATCTTGTACCGCTGGAGGAGATCGATGCCGTCCTGAAACAGCACATGGCATACCTGGATAAACACTACAAGAACGGTGACTTCCTGGTATCCGGACGGCAGGTACCCCGCACCGGTGGCGTTATTCTTGCGCGCGCAAAGAACAGAAATGCGGTAGAGAAGACCATAGAACAAGATCCCTTTATAAAACGAAAGCTGGCCAGCGCAGAGATCATAGCCTTCACCGCCAGCCAGTCCGCGAAAGGGCTTGATGGGTGGTTACACATTTTCACATAAACAAAACCAAATGACCCACAGCTTTAAATTAAATGCAGTACCCGTTGTTTTTGTAATGTTTTCGGCCCTGTTTTTTGGAGCGTCCTGCTCTTCGCAGCTTGGGCTTATCCCTCGGTAAGGGGCAAGATCGAAAGCTCACTTATCGCTTTCGGTATTTAACAACCCGTGAAAGGCATAAAAAATTCATGGATTTGTGTAACATTTCACAGAAATAATAAACTAATTTTTGAGTGTTCATCTGGCCAACAAAAACCGGTCAGATCATCATCGGTATCGAAACATACCGCCCATTTATGCCCTGCACAAATAATCTTCAAACATTTCTACCGCATCCTTCTGTCTCAGATTATGTCAGCAGCATTGTCGTGATAGAGAATGCTAATCCTCATGTTGAAATAGTTCTTCCACTTATAGCGAACGGCTTCCCGGGCATCGCCTTCCACAGCACCGACAACGTACTGACATCGAACGGGACCGATAAATTGGATAACCTGTTCGTATATGGACAATTTGTAAAACCCGTTGAAGTGTCTACCAGGGGTCGTCTGACCTTTATCGCCTACTTCTTTCATCCTCACGTTCTGAGAAATGTTACCGGAACGGATGGTAAGGAATTGACCGACCGATGTATCGAGGTGAGCTTTTTTGGGCCGATAGCAAAAACGAGCTTGAAAGAACAACTTCTTAATGCAACTTCTTTACATATGCGCATTTCACTCCTGGACAATTTTATCCGGAAACTGGCGGCATCCCATCATTTGTCTGCAAACCAAACTATTCTTTCAGCTACACAGATCATGCGGAACGGCATGGGTCTGATACCGCTGAAGCGCATCCAGGCGGAACTCCATGTTACGGAACGAACGTTTCAGCGTTTGTTTGAGTTCCAGGTGGGTGTTTCTCCAAAGATGTTCAACAGGATCTGCCAGTTTCATGCTGCGTTTCAGCAGGTCAGACAGCATCAGTGCTCAAAACTGTCCGATATCGCATTTGAAACGGGCTATTCAGACCAGAGCCACCTCTCCCGGACTTTCAAAGAATTCACCAATTACTCCCCAGGCGAATATCTGAAGATGGCCGCAGGATTCCAGGCCAGACTACGATAGCCTCCAGCTGTTTCCTGCTTCCAGGTAAAGAGTAAATCTTTCTATAGACCGGATAATGTCGGGTTCGTTCTATTCCAGGGTCTGGAACTCCACGTACTTTGCACAAACAACATAAACGGAAATCATATGCGAAAATTAATCGTTTCAGCCTGGATAAGCCTTGATGGGGTATTTGATGCAGATACAATGCCGGAATGGTATACTCCGTTCGACAGCGCGGAAAGGCAAAATTACATCAGGGATGGAATCCTCGCTGCCGGCGCCATCCTCTTTGGGCGCAAGACCTACGAAATGCTCGCTCCTCATTGGTCTGCTCTGAAAAATAATGAAATGGGGGTTGCCGCCAAGTTGAACAGCGTTCCAAAGTTTGTCGTCTCTTCGACTTTAAAAGAGGCGACCTGGAACAATTCAAAGATCATAAACGGGCATGTAGCGGAAGAAATAAGGAGACTCAAAGAGGAGCCCGGGCAAGAAATACAAATAGAAGGCAGCGCCACGCTTGTGGAATCCTTAATGAAAACTGATCTTATCGATGAATACCGGTTTCTCGTCCATCCGGTAATTTCAGGAAGCGGGAAACGGTTTTTCAGAGAGGGGATGCACACAAAAGGGTTAAAACTCGTTCAAAGCAAGGCCTTCGACCTGGGCGTGCTCTTACTGTGTTATCAGCCCATAAAAAGATAAAGGTCTTTATGCAGCCTAAGATCTGGGCGGCTTAGTTGATTTATGAAGAAGAAAGAAAAGCCCCGAACCTTACCGGCCCGAGGC
Organism: Puia sp.; assembly: GCA_035317125.1. Lineage (GTDB taxonomy): Bacteria > Bacteroidota > Bacteroidia > Chitinophagales > Chitinophagaceae > Puia. Next base: position 23,148 of record DATHHO010000065.1, on the reverse strand, counting down.
TTTTTGCCGTATTATCGAACTCCCCGGTAAAAGTACCAGAGAAGGTACTAGTCAGATACATTAACCTTTAAACCTTATCCTATTAGAATCTGAAAATACACTTAATTGAGAATATAGAAAAACATTTATCCGGTTTATAAGGGTGATCATTATTTTTACCACCGTTCAAGCCTTGAGGGGCAATCAGACAGAAAAAACTATGCCAGGCCTGATAGCTAAGACACAATAGCTTTTTCCTGCCGCTTACTCTTTTTGCGTCTGGGACGAGTAGGTGCTCTCGAAAATTTTGTCGGCATTGGCGGCCTCAAAACCCTCGCGGCGGTGGATGCGTCGGATAGCCGATACAGGCAGGCCGGCGAACTGAGGAAGGACCCTCCGCTCGGCAAACTCGACATAGGAACCGGCGATAGGTTTCTTTTCCCCATTGGCAAAAGTAGCTTCGATCATTTTGGCGATGGTGGCGCTCTGAAGCAGCAGGCCATCAGGGCTCTGCTTGATCTTGCCTCCGGCATTGTTGAGGGTGAACTCCTTTCGTTCGAGGAAGACGTTGAAGTCGGCGATCGTGTTGTAGCCGGATGGCAGGTTGTGGACGCTGATCGTAAAATGGTTCAGATAATACCGGTTATAGATCACCCAGGCGGCGTATTCGCTTTCCGCCCCAAGCGCCTCGAAATCTGCAATGGTGGGGAGGGGCCAAAGGCTGCTGTGAAGGAACTGATCCACCGCGGTGCCGCTGCTGAGGTCGAGGACATCGGTGGGATCGGTAGTTACAGGCTGCGTATACCGTGCGATGATCTGCCGGGTCGCGGGACTCAGATCCTGAACCCTCAGCTGACTGAGGAAGATACGCGGGTAATGGTCGGAAGGCGGGGCATACCAGTAGGCGTCGAGCTTCTTTTCTGGGAAATAGTAGTAGTCCCTTTTCGCATAGCCCAGGTGAAGAAAGATCTTCTCCAGTGAAGCAATGCCAAGATTAGGAATACCCAGGGAGCGGAATGCGATATGATCGTTCTCGATCTCCGACGGATCGTGGATGATGCGCTCGGTATGCATGGCGTCGAGGATGGCCTGCACGTCAGGCACACGCTCCCGGTAGCGGCGCATCAGGCCTTCGAGGACAAATTCAAGAGTGGCTTGGACGGGCATGGACCTTTGTTAAATGATCAGATGGTTTACGGGTGCAATATACATAATTGCCGCAGTTCTCCGATCTGTGGATAAGCCATTATCTCTCCTGCGCGGCTCGGCGATACCTGTTAAAACGTCTCGTTCAGATTGAGAAAGAATCCCTTGTTGCCAAATCTGCCGAAGGCATAATCCAGCGCCAGATTGGTGCGTGTGGCTTTGTTGAACAACACCCGGAAACCACCGCCATAGCCTGGCTGAAACACCTGGAATATTTTGGTGCCATGGTCGTCATTGCCGGTCTGCAAATTTGCGAAGGCAACACCGCTGATAAATTTGTTGGCCAATATCGGAAAGCGGATCTCGGCCTCCGTATCGTTAAACTGCGTCCCTTTAAAATATTGGGTCGTATACCCCCGGCCGCTGCGAAAAGTTCCATCCCTTCCAGTACCCGGTAATTCAAGATAGGGTATCGATCCGCCAAGAAGATAAGAGCCCCAGTTCCAGACTGCGAAAACCGTTTCCGGACTGGCAGCAGATAAACTGAAATATTTCCGGAAGTCGGAGGTCAGCTGCACCGAATTTTTTGTGCTCCCTATCCATGTCTGGTTGATCCGCAAGCCTGCATCAAAATAAATACCCTTATAGGCGCGGTTGGGATTGTCACGGGTGATGTACTCTATATTAAAAAGAAATCCGTCGGCCGCGTAACGGTCCTGGGCAAATCCATGCCGGTTGTTGTAAACGCTGGAAGGTGTTGCATTGCTGACCGTATCCGTCTGATTGATCTGCCTCCGGATCTCAAAGGACAATCCTGCCCCGACAAATAGGTTCTTCGCCACGTTCTTGTACACCTTTTCTCGTAGATTAAAATAAATGGAATGGAGGCCATACGCTTTGTGTGCAGGATCGGCCAGTACAGAATCCGGACCGCCGCCGTGAAAACTCCGGCCGATGCCAAAACCAAAATCCGGCGTTACCGTTTTTGCGATTACCAGATTGCCCTGGAAGTTCCACCTGTTGCCGGGTGTAAATACGTTGTGGTTCAGGTAAAAATAGAGGATCCCCTTGGTGGTGATGGAAGCCGATGTAGCGGCAACCGAAAAAAGTGTTTTGGGGTCATTGCCCAGCCTTCTGCCCGCCACGGCCTTAATGCCCAACTGACCCCCGATAGTTGGATTTGCGGCGACGTTTGGCACAACCGTAATGCCCGATCCCCTGTGTAAAGTATCCGCCTTTTTTTTTGGATGGAGGATATTCCGCATCAGATCACCGAAGTCATATTGTCGGTTGATGTTATCCGCCGGCTTTGGCACTTTCAATGTTTTAACCGGTAAGGTATCCAACAAAAGGGAATCGGTCGGATTGGTTATCTGGCTGTATGCAAACCCGTGAATGCCGACCAACAAAAATACCAACAGCCCTTTCAACAAAAAACGATGTCTATCTCCTGAGCTAAGCCGCATGTTCAAAGTATAAAGTTCAATGCCGATAAGTAAATATCCGTTTTTTTTTAGTTCCAATTATTTGTTAACCAATAAACTATATAAATGTTCGGGGTTCATGTGACATTTTTAACAAAAGCATCGATTCTGCGGTGTCATGAATTTACATTATCTTTATTTTAAATACGTAATCGCATAATTTAATTTTTCCTTAACCAGCGATCTCCCTTGTATCTTGCGGTAGAATTTCTCGATATGAACCCCGGTCAAAAGCAAAAAGTTATTCTGGTAGCCGATGACGATTCCGAAGATCAGGAATTGCTGGAAGAAGCTATTTTTGAGGTCGATCCGGATACAATTGCCGATATGGTATGGAATGGGAAAGAGGCATTGGATTACCTCGAAAACTGCCCGGGCGATAAATTACCCTGTGCCATTATATTGGATTACAGCATGCCCATTCTGAATGGGGCGGAAGTGTTGGCGATAATAGGCAAAAACCCCCGTTTTAGCGCTATCCCGAAGTTTATCTGGAGTACCTCAAGCACCAGGATCCATATACAGGAATGTATGGACAATGGAGCGGTCAAATATTTTGTCAAACCAGATAGTCCGGGCAAGCTCCGTGCCGTAGTGGAAGAGATCCTTGCGGCTTGCGGCAACCATGATTAACCTTCCTGAATGGGCAGGAAGATATCGAAACTGGCACCTTCCCCCACCTTTCCATGCGCCTGTATGACCCCTTTATGGTTTTGAACGATCTTCCGGCAAATGGAAAGACCGATCCCGCTCCCCGCGTATGCCTGCCTGTCCTTTAACCGGCGAAAAAGCTCAAAGATCTCTTCGGCATTCGCTTCATCAAAACCAATCCCATTATCGGAAACACAGATCCTGTAATACGCGTGGATCCCCGCATCGTCGTTCAAGTCCCTTCTCTTTACCTTCTGACAGGTAATGGATATACGGATCTGACGGTCAGGGTGCCTGTATTTGATCGAGTTGTTCAGCAGATTATCAAAGAGCTGCGTGAGCTGATGAGGAATGCCTTTTATAACAGGCAATACCGGCAGTTCGATCTTAGTACCGGTTTCATCGATGGTCTCCTGTAAATTGTTGATAACTGCCTGTAAAATAGTATTCAGATCGACGGATTCAGTAGTATGTTCCGCAAATGCCGCCTGCGAAAAGGAAAGGATATCGTCGATCAGCGTTTTCATGCGTTTGGCCGCATCGGCAGATCTGCGCAGCACATCTTTTTCTTTGTCATTCAGCCGGTCGCTGACCTTATCGGTGAGGTAGCTGCTATTATAAATGACCTTTCTCAGCGGCTCTTTCATGTCATGGGACGCGACAAAGGCAAACTGTTTCAGTTCCTTATTTTGAAATTCAAGCTCCTGCGTATATTGCCGGATCTTATCTTCGGCAATTTTTCGCTCGGTCAGGTCGCGGGTCACCTTTGAAAATCCGACAACATTATTGTCGTTATCATGCAAGGCCGTAATCACGATGCTGCCCCAGAAAGTGCTGCCATCCTTGCGCACCCGCAACCCCTCCTGCACTGCCTTCCCCTCGTTCGTCGCCTTTGCGATAAGACTTTCCGGCAATCCGCTTTCCTGGTCCGATGGCAAATAAAACAGTTTGAAGCTTTTACCGATGATCTCCTCTTCCTTATACCCCTTGATCCTTTCCGCCCCTTTGTTCCAGTTCTGTATGATACCGGACCTGTCGAGGAAAAGAATGGCATAGTCCTCCACCTCAGCCACCATTCTATGATACCGCTCTTCGCTTTCCTGCAAGGCGACATTTTTCTGTCGTAATTCGAAGGTGCTTTCTTTTACCTGGCTGGCTAACTGCTCCGCAAATAATCTCTGCTCGTTGATATCCTGGACTACGCCCAGCAAGGTGCTCGCCTTGCCCTTCTCGTCATACAGGACCTTGCCGCTGATCCTTACCCAATGCACGGACCGGTCCTTCCAGACTATCCTTGCTTCATAAAGAAGGTTACCGGTCTCCATAGATTCGTTATGGGCCAGTTGCCTTCCCGGTATATCGTCCGGATGGATACAGGCCACAATTTCTTTTCGGGTCAGACCATGGCCGATTCCCCAGATCTCTTTAAACCGCTCCGACGTATCCATCCTGTCTGTCGCATAGTCTATCTCATAGGTCCCCAGATCGGCCGAATCGATAGCCAGTCTTGCCTTCGCCTCAGCCTGCTCTATTTTTTGCCGGGTTAATACCTGCCCGGTCACTTCGGAGGCCGTGCAGATAATGCCGTAGTTTTCCCCTGATGCATTACGCAGCGGGGCATAACTGTAGTTATAATAGCCTCTGTGAGGCTCACCATGACGCATCAGCATAAACATTTCCTCCTGCTGGTAATACGTTACTCCGGTGCGAAGCACTTCTCTCAAGCGTCCCAGTAAGGGAGTGTCTTTGAGCTCTGGAATGGCTTCCATAAAAGGTTTCCCAAGAATAGAGATATCGCGGCCAAGTATTTCGAGCATTTTCTCGTTGACCATGCTAAACACCATATCCTGCCCGAGCCAGACTATTTGTGCAGCTTCTGAATTCTGAATAATGCTTTTTGCAAAAAGCTCGCTTTCTTCTATCCGTCGCCGCGTTCTCACCTGCTCGGTTACATCAACGCAAAGCGCCATGACCCCTACAATGGATCCGTCGCCGCCCCTGTATGGCTGATAGATCAGATTTATAAAACCCTCTCTTTTTTTGTCATCCACATATACGAAATAGGGTTCGTCATCCAGATATATGGATTCTCCGGTCAACTTCACCTTATTTAACAGGGGCAGGAAGGGATCGATGGCTTCGGGTATGATGCTGAACAAGGGCTTGCCTGACAACTCCTCCGGGGTACGGTTAATCAACCGTCCATACATGTCATTGACAATATCCACTTTCATTTCGTCGCCGGTCAGCACGATGATACCGACAGGCGCCTCCCGTACCAGATTAGCAAACCTTTCTTCCGATTGTTTTACCTTATTTATGGTGTTTACCTTCCGGGTCGTTTCATTACAAATGACCAGGACACCGCTGACCTCTCCTCTTTCATCATTCACGGGGCTATAGCTGAACGTCCAGAACGCATCTTCCAGCTTTCCATTACGGTAAAACGGAACAAGCTGGTCTTCACTCCAGATTGCTTCATCTTTGGTAACTACCCTGTCTATCAAAGGTTTGATGACAGGCCATGTTTCAGGCCAGCATGCTTCTCCCTTTTGACCCAATGCAGTGGGATGCTTGCCATTATCGCCCAGGATCGAACTATAGGCGTCATTATAAAATTGTACCAGGTCCCCGCCCCACCAAAGAAGCATGGGGTACTTCGATTTAAGAAGGATATTCAGCGTGGTCTTTAAACTTTGTGGCCAGGTTTCCATTGGCCCCACGGGAGTTTCTGACCAATCAAATTTCATGATAAGCCGGCCCATTTCCCCGCACGAGGACAGGAACTTCGGTGTTGTCAGGTCAATAGGCATGGCAAGTGATTGCATAAAGAAAAGTATAAATCCAGCGTGTAAAGTACAACTTCCATTCAGGATCCCTGTTCATGGTTGACCATTCCCCCTGAGATCCATAAACCTGATGCATCAAAGGTTATGCCACGCGGATTTTACCGCGCGGACCTATCGTCTGACCACCTTCGCTTTTATGAAGTGTATCTGCTCCCCGGTCAATGTTGATTTGTCTATAAAGTTTCCAAGCCTTTTACTACTGTACAAGATCAGATATTTCCGGGTTTCTTTTTGTTTTATAATATGCGCCCATGACATTTCGCTCTTAAAAGTCAACCCCTGGACCCGGAACCCATCCTGCCCGAATGTAAATACCATATCATGCCGATAGCCTGGATTTGAGCTAAATCCTCTTAATGCGGCTAAGACAACCAGAGTAGGTCCCAATAAAATAAAAATCCCGCATACTGTCTCAACATAAGGAGTTTTCGTATAAAAATTGATCATACCGGAATAACTCAACATTACCGAGACGATCAGATAAATCCCAAACAACGTCGCAAGGATAAATGCCGGTTTTTTATACAGCTCACTATACAGGAACCTTGAATAATCGCCTTTTGTCAAACGAGTCGTTATTGTAAAATCATCCATATTGAGAGATTGAATAGCCGTTAAAGTAATAAATTTATTCATACTTTTGGGGAGATTTATCGGCATCCATCGACTAAAAAGAAAAATAAATGAATAAGGAGAAAGCCATTCTGGCGGGAGGTTGTTTCTGGGGTGTAGAAGAGCTGATCCGCGCCCTCCCAGGCGTGCATTCGACCGTTGTTGGATATACCGGTGGCGACGTGAAAAATGCAACATACAGGAACCATGGGACACATGCCGAAGCCATCGAAGTCAGCTTCGACCCTTCGGTACTGCCCTACCGGCAACTGCTGGAATTTTTCTTTAAGATCCATGATCCAACCACACGCAACAGACAGGGTAATGATACCGGCCTATCCTATCGCTCGGCCATTTTCTACCTGAACGAAGAACAGAAGGAGACTGCCAAAGCGCTGATCGCGGAAATGACGGCCTCGAAGGTGTGGCCCGGGCCCATTGTCACCGAGGTTGTGCCCGCCACGGATTTCTGGAATGCCGAAGAGGAACACCAGAACTATCTGCAAAAACATCCGTACGGATATACCTGTCATTTTATACGACCGGATTGGAAGCTGAGCTAGCGATGCCCATGAACGAAAGATGGCGTGGCCTCTTTGAGGGCATCCGATAAAGTCATCTGTGGCTTATACCCCGCTTTAAAAGCGTTTATGACAGACCGGGGCGTCAACACCGGCAGCATTCCTGTCCCTGGCAAGGCGACAGGCATTCCATAACCAGATGGAGACCAGCGATACAGCTGTCCTCCATACAGCAGACAAGGTTCATCGTTAAACAAGACAAAGGCGCCATCGGGCAGTTGGTCCGGTCGCTCATCATGGGTAACCTTTGACCGGTCAGCGCCAATCCTTTCTTTCTGAAGGACGGCGTCGATCTCCCGGATGGACGTTTTCTTGTCAAACCCTGATCCAGGGTTCCCTTTCAGCCAATATTCTTTAAAGCGGTTGAAATCTTCTCTGCGACAAAACGCGCAGGGCCGGTGACCCGCGGAAAAGGAAGTCGCTTCGTCCATAAAGAAAAGCTGTGTATTGTGGTTGGGCTCCATCAGCGGAAGCCTTTTCCCTTTGTATTCAAGTCTGCAGGTGATCCATGCCATCAACCCAAAGGCACGGGTCACCTCCTGCCGGTCATTGGAAACAATTCCCCGGTTTCCCATCCAGAGCCCACGCTCTTTTGTCTTTATGATATCCCCGACCGGATCGACCCTGTTCTGTAACATAGGATTTATTAAATGAGTTTGGCCTGTTAAAGATTTACTATCCAAAATGCTGTCGACGTTTGTTCCTGGTATAATAAAATGTTATGAACCCAATTTGCAATAGTGTCCCAAAAACGGATGGCAAAAACTGACTATAAGGTTGATAGTTGCTAAAAACCGTTCACTAATAATAAAGTACCCACTGTACTATAAATAATTACCGGCGACCAGATCATTCCAATAGATCTGAAATAATACAAGAAGTAGGAAACGGAAAATAAACAAATAATTGCAACGCATATATCAGGTAGCTGGGGCCGATTGGACCTTGTCTGCAAAATCCGGTAACCGGAAAATCCAAAATAACCGCTCAGTACGGTAATCACCAACAAAAAAGTGTTTCTGCCAAAAACAAAAACGCCGACTAGTCCGGTAATGATCACTACTATTAAAAGCGCTAAAAAAATATTACCGTTTCTTCTATGGCTTTTTCCGCCTTTTTTTGTTATCAATGCCAGAACGCCAAGTAACAGGGCAATTGATCCGGCAATAACATGCGTTATGATATTTATTTTATGCTCAAGGGGTAAATCACGCATTATTATCTGGGCATTTGATCTTCAAATACCTAAACATACGATTTGTAATATATCCTTCCAAATAAGGCATTTTCCCCATGATCCCCCACCCCATCAGTTTGTCTTGACAAAGCTGATCTGCTTGTGCAGCTGATGTCCCCAATCGAGCCTGACTGTATAATATCCGGCTGCCGTATTTGGCAGGGACAGATTGAAAGTGTTTGCCCCCTGATGCATATCGATGTTCATCTGCCGGATCAGTTTACCGCCGCTGTCAAAAATAGAAAGCGTTCCTGCTCCGGTACTCTGTGTGTTGATGCTGACCGTCATGGCATTCACCACCGGATCGGGATAAGCGCTTATTTTGTCCCCGGAACCACCACTGCCCCCGAGAACGATGACGACATCGGCCTGCGTTTGTAAGGCCTGTACCTGGGTCTGCAGATCTTTTATCATGGCCTGTTGTTCCTGCATGGCTTTTACGAGGGGTACCACAAATTCTGCATAGCGCAGCGCATACAGCCCGCTGTCGCTTCTTGGTTTATCGACACCGCTGAAGGCATAGCCAGTTTCGGCAGCCGCCTTCTCCACTTCCTGCGCCACAAATCCGGTAAGGACCATTTTTTCTTTATCGGCAAGGGCGGCCGTCATCTGTTTGTCCCATTCCGCGCCATTGCCTTCTCCCAGCCTTTTGCTGAGACTGGTCATATTCAGATGATAGGTGACCGGACGCAGCTTCATGATAAATTCCAGGCCCTTCACATCCTCCTTTATATCCTTTTTATACCGGCCATCGCTGAAATTACTCCAGCCGGCATACCCGCCAATGGACCAGGTGGCGGAATTGCCGATCCTGGCCGTGCTGTTATCCGGGCAGGTAACGGCCTGGCCGATGGCGATCATATTATACTGGCCCGAAAAACTCCCTCCGCAATTGGCGCCGAGAATGGTATTATTGTAACCCAGGTCATAACTTCTCCCGGCATTATATCCGATAGCCGTATTGTATTGCGAACCGGTCGTTCCATAGAGGGCCGCATTTCCTACAGCCGTATTATTGCTTCCATACGTATTCTGACGCATGGCATCGGCTCCGAAAGCGCTGTTGCTGCTCCCCGTTGTATTGCTCGAAAAGCTGGCATAACCCATGCCGGTATTATCCGAACCCGAATAATTATTATACAGCACCCCATACCCGATCGCCGCATTATACCTTCCTCCGGTGTTCCTGTACAGAGAATAGGCGCCGACGGCGACATTCTCATAACCCGGGTCCTGAGCGGATGCATAGTATCCGATGGCTACGCTAAGCGTACCATTGTTAAGACCGCCGGCGCCATATCCGAGTGTCGTTTTGCCGTAGGTATAGTTTACTTCCCCTGCGACGCCATTGTTGACCCTTAGCTTGAGAGGCTGATTGTCCGTCGTTCCGAGAAAATTAGCCGATGGATCGGTGGCTGCATTGCCCTTGAGATTCCAGGACTGGCCGTGAGTGGAGGAAAGACAGGCCAGCCCGATAAAAAGGAGGGTGTACTTCTTCATAGTTAGTTGTTTAGGTTTAAAGAAATGGAATGGACACGAATATCAGGAGTTATGGCGTCTCCCGACTACCGTAAAGGGGTGATTTTGAGCGGTAAGCAGATGGGCCATTGAGATCCGTAAAATTCATTCAAAATACTAATTTATTTAGCAGTATATTTCTAAATATTTTAGTATTTTTGAGACCAGAAATGGCAATCGCAATTCCCGCCCCACCAGTTCTTGCGGGCGTGTGTGGTGCGAAATTCTGGGCAGGACCGGAGCGAAATGCCGGCAGATCGCCGAAAAAGTGATAATGTTCATGAAAAAAATGAAAGATCAGCATAAAAAAAATGAAAATAAAGCATCTTAATCAGGAATAAGCGGGCGAAGCAAGTCTCATCAAATCTTTAAATCTTTTCTTTGTTTATGATATCACGGGATATCCGTTACACAATCATTAAACCGATGCTGAATGAAGGGAAAATCCAAAAGTTCTCGGATATATTCACGTTCATTAAATCGTCCATAGTCGCCAACGATCTTGGCAAAAGAATTACACGTTTCAAACAACTGACGGAGAAAGTAGAAGAATTTAAAGTAAGCGAGCTCCTTATCATTGCCCGCCTTTGCAATCTGAGCACCACCGAAATTTTTAAGCTGATCGAGAACGAGCTCTCTGCCCGTCAGATAAAGACCTGATGCGACATGATAAAGTTCTGATATGCCCCGATAAAGTTCTGATGCGACGCCTTGTGATACCATAACCATTGCCTTCGGGCGCCTTTCCTATTTCGCTGCTGTGTTTTGACCCGTATCACAATCATTGCAGATGCCGGCTCCTCGGGCCGGTTTTTTCTTTTTGGGGTGCATCTGAAGCCCAAGACCTGTTTCCGTAAAAGCAAAGGGTTGGCGCCACCCAGGTACTTTTTATGTGGTATCACATTTTGTGATACCACCGGTCCGATCTTGCTGCCTGGTGGCGCGGTTATTATCCCTCCGGTAAACTTTCTGGAAAGGCGATTTATGCCAAAGGCACCCAGCAGTCGGCTTCTTTCTTTCATGAGAACGGTTCCATCAACAAGGACGTCACCGCATTTGACAAAGAGGCCACCTATCCCGGTGGTCCCAGCCAATTCCTCCGGTTTCTGAATAAAACTATGCGATACCCGGATAGCGCGGTTAATTATGAGATCCAGGGCACGGTGGTGGTAGGATTCAATATTACCAAAGATGGGAAAGTAAGCGACCTGAAATTGATCACGCGTGTAGACAAATCATTAGATGACGAGGCCCTCCGGGTAATGAGAATGATGTCCGACTGGGAACCGGAAATAATCGGAGGCATACTATGTGATAGTTATCACAAACAACCCATTATATTTCATCTTTAGATATTTGGCCAAGCCATGCGGACCATCGGTGGTTTATCCCTTGACGGAACAACCAGAGAAAACGTTGCATCGCCGGAAGATCAGCGTTCGCCTGGCGGGTCCAGGTGCGCAGGCTCATTGCATCCCGGATGCGGTTCAACGCTGGAACTCCTGGACCAGGGGAACCGGGACGGACCGGCTGGATCCTTTGCTTTCCAGCAGATCGACGCTCAGGATGCCGTTCAGCTTTTCCAGACCATGCTGAAGATGCTTCATCCGGTCCTTCTCTACATGGCAGTGAAGGATCAGCATGGCCTCGCCACCCCCCACGCTTTGCATTTGCATGGTTTCAAGCAGTATTTTCCTGCGTAACAGAAATTCCAGTATGTCTTTGGCGGTTTGCAACGGCATATCTATCCTGATCACAAACGAACAGGCTCTTCTCACTTCTCCGGCAAGGGAATACAACATGCCTGGAAGATAAGGGATTTCTTCAGCCAGGCATCCGGACTCCGGTTAATGTTTGATTATTTACAGAGTAACCCTATGCGTGTATACGTTGGATACATTATTGCCGGACGAGAGTCTCTCAAAAGGTAATAGCGGGATATCTGGCAAAATGACCTTCCTGAATCATGTCGTTATACACTTGGATAGATAAGAGGTATTCTCTATCTTGGCGGCAAATCCTTACTATGTCAAAAATATTTCCGGCTTTTGCCCTTCTTTCTGTGACCCTCCTTTGTACCGGCACCGCTTTCGCTCAACGGGCGACCATCAGTAATGATACCGCATTCTACAACGGCAAGCGATATGCGGTGGGAGACTCCGTAAACCTGGCCTATGGCAGCGATCAGGGAAAGAAATTTGCCTTCGTAAAGATGGGCGGGGCCTTGATTGGCATGAGGCATTTAGAATCAAGGTTTTATAAGGCTACAGTCAAAATCGACAAGGTGTTCACCCAGCTTGGCAAATGTTATCTGAGAGGAAAAATGGTTGATCAGAGCTTGCCACCCGGCTACAAGGTCTTTATCGAGCTGGAAGGCGCGATAGACAATAAGGAAATAAAGGAGTAGCGGTCTGCGAGGGATAAACGAAAAGGCGGCCCGGTTGAAACAACCGGGCCGCCCTTATACTAGATGTTTATATACTTACTGATCAGCTGAACAGACCGCCCTTCTTCAGTTCGCGGGTACCTTCGCCGATCTTAAATCCATTCTGATAGATCTGAATGGTGTACATCCCCTGCTGGAAGCTGGCGTCTGGCGCGAAGGCAAAATTGACGTTCTTTGTCTTGGCTGTCTCCAGATCAACCGGCAGTTTGGCCGTAAAGGATTTGTCCCCTTCTTCACGGGTTGTAAATGTGCCGGACTCCAATTTTGGAACGGCTATATTTTTACCGTCGGGGCCGGTGACGCATACATATACGTCTGCCTGACCGGACTGCGCAATACGGTTGTTCACATCAAAGGAAATCACCAGTTTGTTGACACGTTTTGCCGTGGCCGTAACTTTTTCTTTGCCATTACTTTTTACGCTCACCGGTGTGATCGCTATATTCGACGCATTCAGCGTGGATGCGATATCTACTTTCTTCTCAAGATCCTGCTTGACGACCGTCGTTGCAGTGAGGTCTTCCGTCAGCTTTTGCTTATCTGCCGTCAAAACCACCTTGTCCTGCGTCAACCCCGCGTTATCCGTTGTCAGACGGGCAACGTCCTGTTCCATAGTGCCTATCTTCACGTTTAACTGCGCGACCAACTCTTTCGCCTTTTCTAATTCGGCGGCGGATGCGTTCTTCTTGTTCAGGATATAACGGATCTCATTTTTCTTTTTGGTGATCTCGTTATTCTTTGCCGTCAGCTTGCTTTTCAGATTGGCTGAAATACCCGACATCGAATCCAGACGGGTCAGGGACAGATCAAAGTTCTTCCGGATCTCGGATTTCTCATCCGTGACCTTTACGATCGTCGTTTCATTCTTGGTAGCCACATCGGCTGCTTTGTTCTTATCGACCAGCAGATAGCCCCATGTGCCTATCACGCCGATCGCCAATGCCGCTATAACAATGTTCTTTAAATTCTTACTGGGCGCCTGCTCTGTTCGCAGGGTCTCAGGATAATTTGTATCAGTCATACTGTTGGTATTTATGGTAAATAAATTGGGTTTAAAAGATCATTACCCTCTGAAAGCCCATTACCGTGCCATAATTATCTTTTTTGCTGTAAACAGCGATAGTTAAGGTTCCGATCAATCTCCTATCCGCTTGATTTATAGAAGACAAGCGTAAGATATACCCGGGAAGTTAAAATTTATCCACCCTACTAAGCAATTTGTTCTGTTGAAATGCGCAAAGGCGCTGTGTAGTTTGTTACCCATGCTCATTGTGCGGAATCCTGGGCAGTTCCGGTATACTTGATCAGCTTTGTCTTTTCTTTTGCTATCTTTTCGGTGAGATTCCTTATATCTTTTCGCAAGTCTTCCAATTGCCGGTCGGCTTTGCGGGCCTTCTTTGCATCATCTCTTGCGTCTCCGGCTTTCTGATCGGCTCTCCGGGCCAGCTTCCTGTCCTCAGGATCGTTGTTGAGCTTATTGGCCGCCTTCCGGTTTTCATCTGCTGAGTTCTGCGCCTGTTCGGCGGCTTTTTGCTTATTGCTTACTTTCTCGTCGAGGCTACTTTGCAGTTCCACAAGCTTTTCCTTATCTGCATTTATCCTCGAAACCAGGGAAAGCGAATCCTTGTTGACGGTCTGAGCAGCAGCCAGGGCGCAGCATGAAAATAAGCTCAATAAGAAAAGGATAGAATTCTTTCTCATAAAATTATGTATTGGTTATGCCATTACCTATGCAAAATTCCTGCCCTGAGCCTACCGCTGGAGCTGTTATGGGGTCAGAAGAAACTCAGCCGGTGTAAACCCGTCAGACACGGCGGTGAGGCTGGAATCGTTACGGGGAATATTTTGCCCATGAAAGATGTCGCTACCGAAAGAAATGATCTATTCCTTTTTAAATGTATAAGGGTCCTCTTCCACAAAATCGCTTTGCTGGGTCTCGAGCGAGATCACCTTGCCCTGCGCGACCGTAAATTTTACGGAGAAGATGCCATATTCGATATTATCGTATTGCAGCAACCATTCATCGGCATCCATATAGGAAAGGGTGGCCGTCAGGTGATCGTGGCTGTTGAACTTCACCGTCAACCCCTTCTTATTGGTGCTGGCCGTTATCTCCAGCGATCCGTACAGCTCATTTGTATAATGGCCGGTATAGGCGGCCATCGGCAAAGACGGCGCCGCTCTTTTCACCCTGGCCTGCCAGCCGTGGATGGTCTTCAGCGTATCGGCCATGATCCTCGAGAACCCGCGTAAAGATTCCTTGCTCCTGTTCCGGTACGGCACCCCCAGATAGGCATCGAGGATCTGAGACCGGAGCACGCCGTAAAGGTTCTGGTTGTCGTTGTTGGTGAGAACGGCCAGGCCCAGCCTTTCTTCCGGCACAAAACACAGTACGCTTACCATGCCGGCGGCGCCCCCGGTATGCCAGCAGATCTCGCGGCCATTGTAGTCGCTGATAAAAAGTCCCATGCCATACCCGATGATATGGGAGGGCGTTGAGGCGGACTTCCGGCTGCTGATGGGGGTATTGATATCGCGTGTCTTCTGCAGGATGTCAAAGGGCATCACCCGTCTGCCCTGGTAACGTCCGCTGTCCAGCTGAAAGAGCAGCCAGTGGGACAGGTCACTCACATTGCTGATCAGCGCGGCGGCGGGCGCCAGATTGTCCCAGTTATCCCAGGGCACCTGGTGCAGGGTCCCGGTGAAGCTGGTAGTATAGCCCTTCGACAAACTACCCGTGGGTGTCTCTCCCATGTTGGTATAGGTATGCCCCATGTCCAGCGGCCGCAGGATGCTGTCTCTCACATAGTGTTGCCAGCTGCTGCCGGTGACCTTCGGGATCACTTCGCCCGCCGCGAGGAAGCAACTGTTGCAATAGCCATAATGAGACCGGAACTGGCCTTCCGGCTTCATCAGCCTCATTTTTGCCATTACCTCCTCCGGGGTGAGCCGGCTGTTCCAGTAGGTGAAGTCACCCTGAAAAGTCTTTGTGCCGATGCGGTGGGACAGCAGATCCCGGATGGTGAGCAGCTCTGTTGTAGTGGGCTCGTACAATTTAAAGTCGGGATAGTATTTTGTGAACTTGTCGTCGAGGGAGATCTTCTTCTGGTATTCGAGCTGACTGAGCATGGTCGCTGTAAACAGCTTCGAGTTGCTGGCGATCATAAACAGGGTGTTCTCATCGACAGGGGCCCGGGTGCCGGTGTCCTGCACGCCATATCCTTTTATAAATGCGATCTTTCCGTCCTTGACAATGACGATTGATAATCCGGGTACCTTCCAGTCTATCATCCCCTGCCGGATGTAGCTGTCGAGGCTGTCGGTGATAAAGGCGGGGGTCTGGGCGGAGACAGGGATCCGGGCCAGGCCGAGCAAGCCACATATAAGCGCCGGCAAAAGCAACGATCTTCCTTTCATATCTGTAGTCATTTTGGGGCCAAAAGATACGAAAGATTAAAATTCTGGGAAACCGGAACCTTTTCTCACCAACCGGGAGGATCGCCCTCGAATACGCCAAGGTCAGGACCTTCGTCGGGAGCGATCGGCTCCAGAGGGATCTCGATGATGATGATCTTTTTGACCGGCTTCTTTTTGGGCGATTTTTTCTTTTTGGGGGCCTTTTTCTTCGCGGGCGACTTTTTTTCCGGCGATTTCTTTTTTGCGGGTTTTGGGAGAGCTGGCTTTTTCTTCGCCGGCGACTTTTTTCGGGCGGGCGCCTTTTTCTTTTTTGGCGCTGTCTTTTGGGTGGCCGGTCTTTTCCCCGGAGATTTTTTGGACGCCGGCTTTTTCTTTTTTGGCGCCGGCCTTTTCTTTGCTGTTGCCATGGCTTTGTGGATTATTATTTAGCGGAATGCGATCATTTATTTTGCTTTTCGAAAATGATGGCGCTGTCACTGACCTTCAGCGTGAGGTCTTTGAGCGGAAAGCTTCTGGAAGTGGCGGCAGGCTTTTCCGCGGCCGCTGCATGATTTTCCTGCCAGAGATTAATCGCTACAAAAAAGCCAAAGCATACCAGGCCTGTCAGCAGACAACTTATCGCCCCGTTCCGCATGTTACGGAGCTGGGATTTGCGCCGGATCAGGATGGTATTGCTCTGGTTCTTGATCTCACGGACCTCTGCGGCGTCGAGGGTATCCTCATCTTCGACCTTGCCTTTACCGATGAGATAGGCATCGATCTGAAACCAGATCTCATCGCTGGCATAGGCGGACCGGATCAGCGTAAGCATCATAAGCCCGACCGATGCGGCAAAAAGGAACCAGCCGATAAAGAGGCAAACCAGAAAACCGGCCTGATCGACTTTAACGATGTCCTTGATAAAGGTGATGGAAAAGGTGAGGATACCCGCCGCTATGAACAGAAAGTTCTTTTCAAAATCGGACAGGTCCCTTGACAAGGCAGCATAGAGGTTATCCTTATATTTTCGTACGTCGGCTACGGTCATAAGGTTAAGGTATAAAAAAAGCGCGAATCTGACCCTATAATATCGGTTTACCATTATAGGTCACCGACCGGAGGATCGCGTCCCCAACTTTTGTGGCTGCGGGAGAAAGAGGTGCATAGTTCAGCGCGCTGCTGAATTTCTGGCCATCATGGATCACCCAGGATAAGAGCTTGAGCATGTTGGTCGCCTTAGCCTTCGAGCGGTTGCTGTAATTCTGCTCCTTATAGACCAACACCCAGGAAAAACCGGAGATGGGATAGCCGTCGGCGGCATCCGTATTCGTAAGCGACACTTTCGAATCGGCCGGGATCGGGATATTTGCCGCTGCCGTTATGCTGGCCGTGCTGGGCGTGATGAATTTCCCCGATTTGTTCTGTACCTGCGCATAGGGCATGCCATTCTGGATCGCATAAGCGAGCTCCACATATCCGATGCCACCGGGTGTCTGCTTCACCAGACCGGCAACGCCTTCATTTCCTTTACCACCAAGACCTGCGGGCCAGTTCACGGCCGAACCCTTCCCCACCTTGCTGTTCCACTCTTCGCTGACCTTAGAAAGATAAGTGGTAAAGATGTTGGAGGTACCACTTCCATCCGAGCGATGGACGATCAGAATAGCGGTGCCGGGCAGTTTGATCCCTTTGTTGATCGCCGTGAGCCTGGCGTCGTTCCAGGTGCTGATCTTACCCAGAAATATATCGGCCAGTACCGACGGGGTCAACTGGATCGCGCCCGGCACTTCAGGCAGATTGTAGGTCAGTACGACCGCACCGGCCGTAACCGGTATGTGCAGAGCAGGAGCCGACAAAGCTGAATCCTGTTTCCCGTTCAGGGGTGCATCGGAGGCGCCGAAGTCAACGGTCTTGTTGGTCAGCTGGGAGATGCCTGCTCCCGAACCCACGGACTGATAGTTTACTTTCAGCCCGGTCAGCGTGTTATACTCCGCAAACATTTTGGAGAACAACGGATAATCAAACGAACTGCCCGCTCCGGTGATCTCATTGTCATCCTGGAAGGCGGTCATGGCGCCTGGCCGGATCCCCGGAATGGCGGCATGGCGTGGAGGGATCATACTGATACCAAGGGCGGCGAAAACTACACCTGCGGCAATGGTGCTTTTCAGACTTACAAATTTCAGGTTCATATCAGGAGTTTAGATGAACGCAAATGAAAGCCTATATGTCAAGATATGGACGAGGACCGCTTTATCATACCGTTACTAATTTATTAAGGAATTGTAATGTTTCCCGGGGTGAGCAGATGGATGGTTGAGGCAGGCACTGGGGCGGTAGGGCTAGCCAACCCGGGGTGGAACAATAATTGAAACCATAACCCTGTGCAGGAGCAGCTGGACTGCGTATTCCTTGTTAATCCTTAAAAATGATCTTATGCAAAAGCAAATTCTGGGCATAATTTTATCCATTCTGGGTATTTCCGGCCTCATCCTGGCCATCATCTATATCAATCAGGCCATTGACAACAGCCATGTCAATATTATCTGCGCCTGCGGTGTGGTGGGAACCCTGGTCTTTTTCGCCGGGATCTGGATGATACCCAAGAGCTCGCCCAACAAGGCCGTTGAAGCTGTACCTCATCATGGATCTGAATGATCAGGGCCGGGGTGCTTAAATGTGTATGATCAAAATACTTTTTTTACCGTATCGAGCGAAAGGCCCCAGAGCCTTTGGCTGATGCGACCGAGAGCCGCTTCAGGTCCGGTGAAATGAAAAACGCTGTGCCGGTGGACCATGGAGTGGCCGGGACCCAGCAGCGCAGCGGGTGACACGGATTCCAGCTCATAGAAAGGCCCCATCTGGCTGCCATCTCCCAAAGGACCATCGTTGTATGCATTGACGGCGTCCCCGCTGAATGGGGGTTTGGCCGTGTTCCATTCCTGATTAAGAAATTTTGCGTTGGCGTCCGTATCGAAGAGCGTGACGGTGAGCACGCCATGGACGGCATCGTAACTGCCGGCCATCGGTCTGGCCCGTTGCGGGTGTACGCCGAGCTTGCCTCTGTGCTTTCCATCGGCCCTGAAGAAAAGAATATTGTTCTGGTATCGGATCCGGTCGGCCGGGATCTCCCCAAAATAATCGGTGGTGGCGGGTTTTGCTGTTGTGTGACCCCTGTACGGGATGATGATCGTCGTGGCGGCAGATGGATTGAACATGTCGAGAAGCCAGAGACAGGGCATACCGGTGGCTTCCGTCCAGGGCTTGTTGCCTGTATTGATAAGGGTATTCTCCGTCCGGTAACCCACGGCATGCACCGTCCTGTCGGTATCGAGCTTCAGCAGACTGTCTATGCCGCCCCTTGTTAGTATTTGTATGTTGCGGGTGATGGACAGATCGAGCTGCTCGCCCGCATAGTTGGCGAGATGCATGGTCTTTTCAAGGGTAGCGCCGGTCATACTCTTTGCCGTAAGCTGCCAGGGCTCCGTGTCGAATGGAGCCGGCGTTTTCCAGTTTGTGAATTCCATTTTGGCCCCTTTTGGAAAGAAGAGGGAAAACTTCCCGCCTTCCGGTCCCAGCCAGAGACGGTTCTCCCCGCCGTACGCATTCATGTGTGCGTCTTCCGGTCCTTCAAAGGCCTTGTAATGGATCCAGCCAAAGCTTTGTCCGCTGTCCCCCGATGCAGTGGAGGTAAAGACCTTTGCCTGATATTTCGGGGAGAGGATTATTTTTGAATCGCCGCTGGTCAGCACGATGGAGCCGCTGTCGTGCCGATGGATAAAGGCCTGGTCGTAGGCGAAGGAGCCTTTGGGCATTTCCGGCTGGCCGTTCGTGGCGATGTTTTGTCTGGTTTTTTGCCCACTATCGGGCTGGTCTTTTTGCATGCTGTCGGATTGACCTGCGGCGTTGTTGGCTGAAGGCGACTGGCAGGCGTAAAGGCCCAGGACGGCGAGCGGGAAGATCGTTATGGATCGAAGGTTCATATGGTTCATTGAGGCTGATGAAATTCGTTATGTCCGGCGCTCGTTGTTAATTCCGGCGCTCATTGAGGCGGATGATATAATTTTCGCCGTCGTCGGCCGCGGATGCTGTAAAACAGGGTAAGCGCTATCCCGATAAGGCCATAGACGGCACCTGCAAGACCTGAGTTTTTGGGCGGCAGGAGCAAGGCGGTCATCACAGATATTACTCCGACCGAGATAAGAATCACCTGGGAATATATTTTTGTACGCGTATCATATAATTCGAGGGTGGTAAGCTGAAGAAATGTTTTATTCCGGTAAGCATGCAGGTACATCAGCATAAATATAAAATAAATAATGATATACCCCACCCCATAGATCACCATGAGGCTGGAACTTTGCTGGACCGTGATCGAAAAGGGGGATTTCCCCTGTCCATATATGCCGTCGCTGAAAATGATCGTAAACAGGAACTTCAGTGGATAGACATAGAACAACACGATAAAGATAAGCGCACTGTTCAGTACCACCGTCAGCGTATCCTCCATCCCGTACCGCCGGAAAAAGATATGCTGTTCATGCCAGATCAGCATCAGCAGGGTAAAGCAGATGCCAAATGCAAAGAAGCCACGCATGGTAAAGACCAGCTCTTCAAAACTTTTTGGCACTTCCAGCGATACGATCAGCAGCGTGACGGCAAATGCAAAGACCGCATCGCTGAAGGTCTCGATCCGCTTGACCTCATGGCCGCGGAAATGAAACCCGGTGTTCCGCGTCTGCAATTTTCCAAAGAATGCTTTTCTCAACATGGGATGAAATTATAGGTTGACGTTGGCCGCGCGAGCGGATCAATCGGTCTGCCCGGTCCCGGATCAGTCAATCTGCCCGATCATTGATCAATCGATCTGCTCGATCTTCAGCGACAAATGCTTTGTCCGCTCGATGATATTTCCAAAACCTCTTTTGATATGGTCCAGATTGGTCAGGATAGTCGTTCCTTCCGCTACGCTGGCGGCGATCACATATGCCAGGCCTGCCCTCAGATCGGGAATCCTTATTTCCAGATTATCCGATTTCAGTTTGGCCGGGCCTTTGATCATCACGCTGTGGGGATGGTTCTTGTATTGAAACCGGCAGGGGACGCTGCCCAGGCAATGCGTGGTAGGCTCCGTATCGGCCCCAAGTTTTGATAAGGCGCCGAGGTAACCGAACCTGTTCTCATAAACGGTATCGTGGATAGTGGACACCCCTTCGCAAAGCACCAGCAAAATGGCGATAAGGGGTTGCCAATCGGTGGCGAAGCCCGGAGCCACATCCGTCTCTATCGAGATCGGCGTCAGCTTATCGTCCTTGCGGTAAAATTCGATCTTGTCCTTGTCGATGATATCAAAGCCACCACCCAGCTTCGTAAAATAGGGATAAAAGCTTCCCATGGTGTCGGGCCGGATGCCCTCCACGACGATCCGTCCCTTGGTGGCGCAGGCCAGACAGGCCCAGGCACAGGCATCCATCCTGTCGCCGACAATAAAGAATGTCGTTCCCTTGAGCTTCTTTACGCCCTCGACGATGATCTTCCGGTCCGGTGTAATATGGATGATCGCGCCCATGCCCCTTAAAAAAGTTACCGTCTCGATGAGCTCGGGCTCGAGGCCCGCATTTTCGAGGATCGATGTACCCGCGGCAAGGACGCTGATGAATAAAAAAGTCTCGGTCGCCCCCATGCTGGGATAATCCAGCTTAAAATGGATCGGTGAAAAGGATTCTATTTCGGCCTCGTACCCATAGTCCGTGCCTTCGATAACCGCTCCGGCCGCCCTCAATGCCTGGACGTGGAAGTCGATCTTTCTTTCTCCGAGGTAGCATCCGCCCAATACGGGGACCTTTGCTTTTTTGAATTTATGCAGTAATGGGGCGATCATCAGGATCGGGATCCGGTTGCTGCCCGAATCGGGGAGGAGGACCTCATGGCTTTTCAGGTTCCTGGAGCAGATCTTCATCGTGGCCGCCTTAAGATCATGTTCGATCTCGACACCTAGCGGGACCAGCATGTCCTTCAGGATCTCTATCTCTAAAATATCGGGGACGTTTAAAAGAACGACTTCCTGATCCGTGAGCATGGATGCCACGATCACCTTCGATGCTATATTCTTTGTACCAAGCGCTTCAATCCTACCGCTGACAGGCTGACCTCCTGTAATTTTGTATTTCATGTGAATCGACGAGTGTTATAGGTTCAACAAATGTTAAGCGTTGCAATGTATATCTTATTAAGGAAATATTGAATTTGAATTTATCGACCGGTACAAGATCGGCAGACAAATAAGCATTTTTTTCATGAGAGGAGTTATTTGGGTGTACAACGATAACGAGGCCAATAGATTTTATGGTTGGAAATTAAATATTTCCGGGGTATTTTGGATATATGTTTAGCGTCCCCGACTTTCTTGCTCAGTATAAAAACCACTCGGATGAGGAATTAATGCAAATTAATTCCAATATTTCGAACTATAGCGTCGAAGCACAGGAAGCGCTAAAAACCGTAATTCAGGATAAAGGTGGGCAAGAGGCGCTGGAGACAAGGCTGAGGCAAAAACAGATCCTTGCCGATGAGGTGAACAGGATCAAAAGAGAGACTATTGAACTGGTGAAACAAGGAGCAGATGCTTCATTTATAAAAAACACCACCCGATCGGGTCTCCTGTCTGCCGAAAATATGAATGAAATAATCGAGGAGCAATATGCCAATGCCAGGCAGGACGTGGAGGACCAGCAAATCAAACCCCGGACGATCTTTGGCAGCATCATCGGAACGACCATCGCCAGTATTTTGGGAGGCGTTTTGTGGGGGTTACAATTGATCTACTCTGCAAGGATATTTTATATGTTGCTCATTGGGCTGATATTGCTTTGTTATGGAATAATCAGGATCTCTACGGGGCAAACCAAGAAGAATTCCGCCGTATTGATCGCCACAATGATCTCCGTTATTTTGTCGATCCTGATAGGTTCCTTATTATATGAGATGGTCGGCTATAAAGGTTGATCCGGACGTTAAAAATAAAAAAGCAAGAATGGCAAATAAAGAACGGCCGGCCGATATTTCAAGAAGGGTCAGCGCAACGCTGATCGACTATACGCTGGTCTTCGCCCTGACGATCTTTTTTATCATCATGGCAGGAACAAAAGATGAAGAGGGCACCTACACGATTTCCGGCTGGCCGGTGTTCATACCCATGCTGTTCTGGTTCCTTTATTTTGTCATTGCGGAATACTATCTGGAAGGGACC
>DATHHO010000064.1:0-7496 GCA_035317125.1 Puia sp. | reverse complement strand
AGCGATGAAGAGGTCGAATATAGAGAAGAGCCGGGGAAACTTTATTATGTTAATTACCCTCTTGTCGATTCGGAGAGCCGTTCTTTGGGACGGTCTATCGCCATCGCCACCCAGCGGCCGGAGACCATCATGGGGGACACGGCCATCTGCGTGAACCCGTCTGACGAACGCTACCGGAACCTGGCGGGAAAATTCGCCATCGTACCGCTGGTAAATCGCAAAGTGCCGATCATCTTTGATGAATATGTCGACCCCGCATTCGGGACGGGCGCGTTGAAAGTAACGCCAGCGCATGACATCAATGACTATAACCTCGGTCTCAAGCATGGTCTCCCGGTGATCGATACCCTGAATCCCGACGGAACCCTGAGCGAGGCTGCGGAGGTATTCGTAGGCCTGGACCGGTTTGCCGCACGCAAAAAAGTCGTGGAGCAGCTAAGGACCGAAGGGCTTATGGTTCTGGAAGAAGACTATCATACCCGTCTGGGCTATTCGCAGCGCACCAACGCCGTTGTCGAACCGAGGATCTCGACACAGTGGTTCGTCCGGATGAAAGAGATGGCAGGACCTGCCCTGGAAGCCGTCATCAATGGCCATATCACGATCCATCCCGGTGACAAATTCCTGGCGACCTATAAATACTGGCTTGAAAATGTAAAAGACTGGTGTATTTCCCGTCAGTTGTGGTGGGGACAGCGGATACCGGCCTGGTATGCACCGGATGGAAGCTTTCAGGTAGCGGCGACGAGAGAAGAGGCTTATGCGGCCTTTGGAGCGGCGGCTTTGGGTCGCGGGAGCGAGGGAGCAGGCGCGGCGGCGGCCGACAGCGAGGCTGGGGTGAAAGCCAGTAGTGCGGGAAGTGGAGGTACAGCCGGCGGAACCGGGTTTGGCGCTGCGGACCTCCGGCAGGACGATGACGTGCTGGACACCTGGTTCTCCTCCTGGCTCTGGCCTATCGAAGTATTCAAGGGCATCACCGATCCCGGCAATCCCGATATCAATTACTACTACCCCACCGCCGTGCTGGTGACGGGACAGGATATCATTTTCTTCTGGGTGGCGCGGATGATCATGGCCGGTCTGTATGAATTCAAAGCCAATCTGCCCATCGGAAAAAGAATCCCGTTCAGAGATGTTTATTTTACGGGAATGGTGCGGGACAAGCAGGGAAGAAAGATGAGCAAGAGCCTTGGGAATTCGCCCGATCTGCTGGCCCTGATCGACAAATACGGCGCCGACGCCGTTCGTTTTGGCATCATGATCTCCTCCCCTGCCGGGAACGATCTGCTGTTTGATGAAGCGGCGCTGGAGCAGGGAAGGAATTTTAATAATAAGTTATGGAATGCGCTGAAGCTGGTGAGCAGCTGGGCGGACAGACTGGAGATTACCGGTGGCATGGGAGCTGTTGCGGCTACGGATGAGACGGGCAGTAGCTTTGCCGTCGGCTGGTTTGGCAACCGGATGGAGGAAGTGAGGACAGAACTCGAAACCTTGTTCGCGGAATTCCGGCTGAGCGAGGCATTGAAGACGATTTATTCGCTGATCTGGGACGATTTCTGCAGCTGGTACCTCGAGTGGATCAAGCCCGGATTCGAACAGCCCATGGATGCCGCCATCTACCGTCAGACTGTCGGTTACTTCGAGCAGCTGTTGCAGCTATTGCATCCGTTCATGCCTTTTATCACCGAAGAAATATATCATCTGCTGGCAGAACGATCCGACGATCTTTGTATGAAACAATTCAGTGCTGTGGGCCGTTTCAATACCGGAATGCTGGATCAGGCGAACCTGCTGAAAGAAGCGATCACCGCGTTGCGCGATGCGCGTAATAAAGCCCAGCTCAAACCCAGGGAAGCCATCAGGCTGCATATTCAATCTGACGCAGAGCCCGTGTACCGGGTGATCCTGCCGATCCTGTCGCGGCAGGTGAACGCTTCCGTTACCGGATTCACAAGTGAGGCCATCGCCGGCACCCTTGCGGTGGTCAGTGGAAAGGATAAGTTCTATGTGGGATCCGAGCAGATGGTGGACAGCGGCAATCAGAAAGAGGACCTGCTGAAAGAACTGGCTCATCTGAAGGGCTTTCTCGAGCTGGTGAACAAGAAGCTGGGGAACGAGCGGTTTGTCCAGCATGCAAAGCCCGAGGTGGTCAATTTTGAGATCAGGAAAAGGGATGATGCGGAAACCAAGATCAGGATAATAGAACAAAGTCTTGCCGAGATGGGATAAGGCCATCTGCAAAAAGAGACCGGATACCTGCCATTCCGCCAAACTGTGGAAAAATCTCTACATACCTGCAACCGGAAGTACTATCGGCAAATAATCATTTTTATTGGATTCCGGCCAGCAATCTGGCACTACGTCAATTTCCTATTAACTGGGCTTCACCAGGTTATGGCCTGTTTTCAAGCGTGGCTTGTGATTTGATCCCAATTCTTGCAAGGGATTGCCGCCGCAATGAAGGGATGGATCCCTGCCTCCTTCAAATATTCCATCTGAAATGAAAAAAATTTACTTTCTATTTTACATGGCCCTGTGTCCGGCAATAATGCATGCGCAAAACACCGATACGATAGTTCCCGCACGTGGCCATATAGAAAAACAACTGAAAGACATCAAGCAAAAAAAAACGCTCCTGCATTCTGATTCTGCAAGCAACCTCCCCAGAAAATCGACACCGATCGACACCACGAAATACAACCGGTACGGTGATTTGCTTAATGATGATCCGGAGTATAATAAAAAAACTCCCTTATGGAATCCTGCATTGCAGGTTGTGGGAGAGAATCTGGTCTTAAATGTAATAGACCGGACCGTTATGAACTTAGATTTTGCAAAAGTAAATTTTCATACCTGGAAAAAAACCACGGGTGCTGGCTTTCCATGGGGATCGGGTTGGGAATGGGACCAGGACAGGTTTGGCAACAACTTCCTTTCTCACCCGATGAAGGGCAGCTTCTATTACAGCGCGGCACGTTCAAACGGTTATAATTTCTGGCAATCTGCGCCAATTGTATTTGCGGGAAGCTATATGTGGAAGATCTTTGGCGAAAACGGAACGCCGGAGCGTGAGGATCTGATCAATACGACTTTCGATGGAATTATGCTTGGCGAGGTACTTTATCGTCTTAGCTCAAATATCCTGGATGACCGGACCACCGGAAGGGAAAGAGCCTTAAGGGAGATCTTTGCAGGGATAATCGATCCCATCAGAGGGTTAAACCGGCTGTTCCAGGGGAAGTGTTTCAGAAGGACCAATAAAGAAGTTTATCAGAAAGAACCGCTCAATATCACCTTCTATGCGGGAGTTCATTCGATAAATAATCAGACGAATACCATTTTGTCGGGACATAATGACGAAATGCTGAATGTCCAGCTTGATTATGGCAATCCCTATGAGCTTCGCAAAAGAAAACCCTTTGATTTTTTCAGATTCCGTGCAGAACTGAATTTCGGTGTTGGGAGGAAGGTCGTGGACAATATAACAGGCTATGGGATCCTGTTCGGTAAAAATACCCAGATTGGAAAAATGGACGTGCTTGTCGGTGGATTTCAATACTATGATTATTTTGATACCAAGGCCTTTGAGCTGTCCACGATCGCCTTTGGCGGTGGAGTGTTTTCCAAATTACCTCTGAGTAAAACCTCCAACTTTTACACCAATATTCATCTGGCCGTAGTTCCTTTTGCCGGCAGCAGCGTTGGCGCTGTCACCGACACATCCCAGTTCAGGGATTACCGGTTTGCCTATGGGTTCGAAGGAAAGGTAGAAACCAGCATTGACATCGGCAAGTACGCCACCGCCAGCATGCTCTATTACTATTACTTCATTCATGCGTTTAATAATACCGGCAAGAATGAATCCCCCAATGGTACCCTTGGGAATAATATCATAAATATTGTAAAACCAAGATTTACGGTGCATCTTTTCAAAGCGCTCAGCATTGGCCTGGAACATAATATTTACCTGAATGACCATCATCAGAAGTTCTTTCCCACGCTGCATGAAACACAAACCGAACAAAGAATATTCCTGATGCTTTACCTGGAGGACTCCCAGCGTAAAGGCCATTATAACTGAGGACCTGGTTACCTGAACTTATAAACAAAGCCCGGCATCAGCGTGCCGTTAGAGTAATTCAGGTTAAAACTGATGGTATTTTTCTTTTTAGCCGCCTCGGATTTGATTTTTGAGTACCGGTGATAGTTGTTCACCACTTGCCTCCCACATAAAAATCCAAGCACGGCCCCTACCAGCACGTCTGAGGCCCAATGCGCATTTTCGGTCAATCGGCTTAATCCGATCAGGGTAGCGGCCGAGTAGGCGATAACCGGGACAAATTTGCTGTTTTTATACTCCATGGCAAAAACGGTGGCCGCTGCGAACGCCACTGTTGTATGTCCTGAGGGAAAGGATGTATAGGTGTTCGAGGGCGGTTTGACACCGTTTTGCTTTGTAAATTGATAGAGGGGCCCATGAAAGGTGGACTTGTTCGCGTTTGTTACAGGATCATAATATAAAGGGCGTTGTCTCCCTGTCATGTATTTAAGGGCGGTTTCTATCAGCCCGGCGGTTAAGTATGCCTGGGTTGCGAGAAACGTCGTCGTCTTTGTTTTTTCATTTTTAAAAAGATACCCGTATGCTCCAAAAGCGGCCAGGGTATAGGCTTCATAATATCCGCCGAACCCGGTGACATAGGAACTGACAGAGACAATGGAAGGGTTGTTATTCCGGATACGCACGGCTAAGCGGTTTATAGGCTTATCAAGGAAAAGGACGAACCCGGCAGTCGTTAATCCGAACGCACCGACTTTGAGCCAGTCACTTCCGGTGGCCTTGAAAGGAGAGGTTATCTGCTGTTTGATGTCATCCACCGTCAATACAAGATAGGAATGGACCGTTATTTTTGTATTTTCATTATAGGTCGCCTCCCTTATATCATTTTTTTGCTTACCGCCTGCGCTATCCGTATTCTTGCTGAGGCTATCCAGTTTTTTTGTAAGCGTATCCTTTTGTTGCGCATATACCAGCGAGGGCAAAAGCAACAAGAGCAGCGCAAAAGGACTGAATCGTTTGTTCATTGCATACCATTATTAGTACGAGACCCCGAACGAAGATAGCTTTTCTCACACCAGGGTCCATCCCGATGTTAATGTTCAGCAATATCCAGGCCGTGACTCAGGCAGGGCGGCTCAGGGTAAGGCTGGCATTACTTCCCCAGCAGATTGACCGGCAGAATGAATTCCCATTGGTTGGGGCCGCGGCCTTCGGAGTCGGGGTCCATGAGGTGGCTGTAGCGGATACCAAAACTGATGGGCAGTTGGTTCCACCATTTCGTGTCGAAATAGATCTCTGTCCCGTAGCTGCGGAAGGGTACATCGAGAAGATTTCCACGACGGCCGAAATCCTGCGCATGCATGTGATCATAGAACAGGGCGGTGCGGATGCGGAGGAAATACACGATATTCCCTATACCCCAGTCCGGATAAGCCAGGGGGAGATGATAATTAGCCGTGAGGCGCCACATTTTGTAATAATTCTCCGCCGAATAACCGCGGGAAAAAGGAAATCCGTTGGAGAAGCCGCCCTGATTCAAGGCATCCCGCTGCTGCCAGGCAGCGCCCAGCACGAGGCTGTT
The DNA here is from genome assembly GCA_035317125.1 of Puia sp. Lineage (GTDB taxonomy): Bacteria > Bacteroidota > Bacteroidia > Chitinophagales > Chitinophagaceae > Puia. Next base: position 1,857 of record DATHHO010000064.1, on the reverse strand, counting down.
GGTCAATGCAAGGCCCGGCAGATAGAGATAGCCAGAGGCCAGGAACTGTTCTCCAAGCGGTCCACTCACCGATCTGTTATAGCCCAGATAGAGCGATTGTGCGAAACGGGGAAAGATCTGCTGCTGTGTCTGCTGGATCTGGTGCGTAAAGCTGAGGTAGTTCCGCAGATAGGTAAAGGCGCGGTTGTCGAATGAATCTTTCAGCGCTCCCGTAAAATACCGCCGCTCGTAAACGGCATCGGAACCGAACTGCAGGCCGGTATGGCTGCGGCCCCTGGTAAAGTTCAGCGGAATACTGGCCCCGGCGTAGGCGTTGACCTCGTTCCAGTAAGCCTTCCCGATACGGGTGAGGGAATTGCGGCCGAAAACATAATCCAATCCTGCATCTATCCAGGGATACAGGGCGCCATAGGTAGCGTCGATGCCTACCTGTTTATATTTCTCATTCCGGTTGTAGTCCACATACACTTCGGATTGCAGGGTATTCAGAATGTTCTCGCTCACGATGGAGAACTGGTAATCGGGATCGTTGATATAAGGCCTCCAGCTGTGGAAGTTGAGCAGCCGGAACGATACAGGGTATTTATTTACGGGAAAGGACCCCGCAGCGATGGTATCGAGCAGGTGCGCCGGCCCTTTCTCCAGCGAGCCAAGGCCCTGCGTGGCGGGGAGCTCGGCCCACATGGCGTCAGGAATCAGCTCCAGCCGGGTATTGCCCGCGTCGTATACCGACATCCGGTAGCCTACCGAGCTGAAGGAAGTCCAGGTATATTTTCCGGCGGCGGACTGAAATTCGTAGACGCCGGCGCCCGGGGGGAAGAGGGCTGCCGGAGAATGGAGAGCGCCCGTGCCCGACGAATCTTGAACCGATGCGGCTTGGATGGATGGAGCCTGAGCCGATGTCTGCGGGACATGGACACGGAAGATGTGGCCACCTGCGGCGGCAAAGGCCTCATCGCGGCCATTGCGGGAGGCGGTGAACCAGATCGTGTCGTGGCTTACGGATGGGAAGCCGATCACGTTATAGCTGAAGGGTGTCAGGAAATCCGCGGAGCCGTCGCTGGCGTTCAGCAGGGCCAGCGCCATCTGTCCTTTTGTGTTGCGCACGGCAGATACGATCTGCCGCTCATTATAGAATTTGGGGTAGGTATAGAAAAGCCCCTCCTTATTGGGTATTCGTTTTTCCACCGACCCGTTGCGGCTGTCGAGGATATGCAGCTCACAGGAGCCATCCACGGCCTCCTGCACGGCCACGACGTGCAGGCCATCCGCGGAGATATCCGGTGAAAAATAACGGGACCGGCTGGTGATGCGCCGCTCTTTTCCCGTGGAGAGATCCAGCACCCTGAGCACGCTGTAGTCCCTCCAGCTCCAGCGTGGATCGGTCTCATACGCCGCATAGACCAGCCTGCCATTCCGGAAAGAGAAATAATTATCCAGTGAAATAGCGCGGGTCCGGATGCTGGTCTCCTTTTGCTCTTGCCCGTCTTTTATCACGAAGGCGGGTATGCGCCGGTAGCTGCTGCTTATAAAAAGGAGGCTGTCCCCGCCCGTGAGCTGGGGAAATTCTTCGCTGCCTGCAAAATGTTTGTGAGCCCGGGCATATTCGTCGGCGCCCGCAGGCGTCTTGTTCCTGAAATAATCCAGGGCATCCCGGCGGAATTGACGGAAAGGGATCCCGGCATATTTTTCAACGGCTGTCTGAAGGGGATAGAAGGGCCCTTTGAAGGCGGCCGCATCGAGCGTCACCTTTCTCCAGAATTCATCGCCGTATTTTTCGCGTCCGTATGCCACCATCATAAAGCCCAGCGGGTAATGATCGGGGGTATAATCCCGGAGGGAGCCATTCCTCAGTTT
>DATHHO010000063.1:0-33503 GCA_035317125.1 Puia sp. | reverse complement strand
GCTAAGATCCTCGGCATCGACGACCGCACCGGCTCGCTGGAGACCGGCAAGGACGCCAATATCGTGATCAGCGGAGGAGATATTCTGGATATGCGGACCAGCATCATCGAGCACGCTTTCATCCAGGGGAGGGAAGTGAGCCTGGATAACAAGCAGACGCAGTTGTATCACCGGTATATGACGAAATACGGTTTATAACCGAATGATCTCATTCAGATCAGCCCCAAAAAAATCCCCGGTCTGAGAGGCCGGGGATTTTTATTTGAGATCTTTGGGATCTAGGGTTGTTTCGGATTCAATGCTTGTTTGATCCTTTCCAGCACATCCTGCAGATGATATCTGCTGAGCTTATCCGTGGTGCGGGGGATCGCCGCGGTGATCTCCGTCCTCAGGTCCACCAGCTGGGCGCGGGCGATCGAGGGCACATCGGTATTTTTGATATTGCCTGTGAAGATGGCAAAGCCTCTGGGTATGCGGCCCTGGATCTGAATGGCGGGTGCAGGATTGATGAGGTTCACCAGCGCATCGATATAGACTTTCTGCAGATTGCGGCGGAAGCCATCGATGGTGACGCCAGTGGCCAGTTCCGACCAGACGCTCTTTTTCAGATCAGACAGCAGCTCATCGGCGCCATAGGTATTTGCGGCGCCATAACGGCCCGTGCAAACGACCATCCTAAACAATCTTCCGCCGGCCATCAGGCTATTGAGCGTATTGGCCTGCACCGTACCCAGCGCTTCCGTAGAGGCGGGATTGCTGAATTTATTGAGGATATCTTTATTCAGCAGCCAGTTCGGCGTCGCGAACAATTGCTTGTTCAGGAATTCGACGGCCTCTTTCTGGATAGCCTTTGGCGTGGCTTCATATACATCTCCGGGCTGTTCGATGCTCTTGAACGTCTCATAGATGCCACCGACATTTTTTGTCACATGGCCCATGTAGCGGCCAAACTGACCGACGAGCTGACCGTACATTTCTTCGAGGTTGTCATAGGTGTCCGCCTCTTCTTTGCTCCATTCCGGCAGGCTCGGCAGGATGCGTTTCAGGTTCTTTATACCATATTCGCCGGCCTTCATGCTGTTGTCGCCGAGGTCCTCCGTCTGCGCCCTTGGATCGAAGTTCTGGCCTTCGCCGCCAAACCACAGGCGCGGGTTGGAATGCAGGCTGTCGATGATCCATTTATTCAATATCTTCTTGTCATCCTCCTCATTCTTTGTGTTCCGGATGGGCTTATAGCCCCAGAGGATGGCCCATTTGTCATAATCACCGATCCTGGGGTAAAGTCCCCGGACGGAGATATTATCTTCCGGCTGAGCAACATAATTGAAGCGGGCATAGTCCATGATGGAGGCCGTGTGGCCATTAGCTTCTACCCATGCCTTGTCCCTCAGCTTTTCTACAGGAGTCTTGCTGCTGCTGCCCATATTGTGGCGAAGTCCCAGCGTATGTCCTACCTCGTGCGAGGAGACGAAGCGGATGAGGTCGCCCATCAGGGCGTCGTCGAATTTCATTTTTCTGGCGCGGGCGTCAACGGCTGCCGTCTGGATCAGATACCAGTCATGCACCAGTTTCATTACATTATGGTACCAACCGATATGGCTTTCGAGGATCTCGCCGCTGCGGGGATCCGCCACATTCGGGCCGTACGCATTCTCGATATCCGAGGCGAAATAACGGATCACGGAGAACCGTGCATCTTCGAGGCTCATGCTACGGTCGTTATCCGGCCATTCTTTTCCTACGATGGCATTCTTGAAGCCCGCTTTTTCAAAGGCGGCCTGCCAGTCATTGATGCCGGCGATCAGAAAGGGCCTCCATTTTTTGGGTGTGGCGGGATCGATATAATAGACGATCTGCTTTTTGGGTTCCACCAACTCACCGCGCTGCCATTTCTCTATATCTTCGTCCCTTGGCTCCAGCCTCCAGTGATGGATAAAGGTCTCCGTCTGCACTCTCTGCTGATCGTCACCGTAAATGGTGTATTCACTGGCGAAATAGCCGACCCTCGGATCGAAGAGGCGCTTACGCATCGGCGTTTTGGGGAGTAACAGAAAGGAGTTGTTCAGCTCGAGGGTGACGGCGCCCGTGACTTCTGCCGCTGGCAGGGTAGTGCTGGTGGGGCCGGTCGGCAGACCAAATCCGCCGCCGGGCGTGGGGGAGGAAGAAAAGGTCTTTACCGACTTCACTTCCGTATTAAGCGGGAAGGTGTGGATGCTTTCGATATAAGACCTGTCTGCTGCAAGGGCGGACAGGTTGTATCTTCTTTTGACGCCTGGCGAAAGACTGAAGGCCTGGTTGTCGCCTTTGAAGAAGTCCGTTACTTCAATGACCACCGTGCCCGAAGTGGAATCCGCACTCTTGCCGTAGGCCCTGATGTCGAAGGAGGCGGCGATGGGGTTCAGATTGGAGTTACTTACGGCCTGTGCGATGGGCTCGGTAGAGTCGGAGGCTACGGCTACGATGGTCAGCACGCGCAGCAGGATGGTATGGGAGGGGCCCTTTTCCCAATGGATGGTCTGCAGGTTCACCTGCTCGCCGCCATAGTTGCCACCGGCAGCCGTCTTGCTATAGCGGGTGCTTACGAGGATATCGCGGCTCAGGATAGAATCCGGGATCTCGAAGAACCATTTATCATCTATCCGATGCACAGTGAACAGACCTGGATGGCTTACTGCCTTGTCGGTGATCACTTCCTTGTAGGGTTTGGGTTCCTGTCTGGGAGCAGCGGCTGCATTCCTGCCGGAGCTGCCTGCCGGATTACCGCCTGGAGCGGGGGTTTGTGGAGGGCCACCGGGTCGTTGTTGGGCTATAGCAGCCGTAAAACCAACTCCCAGCACCATGGCAATCAGAATTCGTTTCATAAACATGTTGATGCTTGGTTAAAATTTTAAATATTGACTAATAATCAGATGAAATTAATAAACCCCCGATACTGACAAACTAAATATGACGAATGGGGGAGGAATGGAGGGAGAATGGAGGAGCAAGAAAACCTCGTTCAATAGATGGTAGCCAGGGGCAGGCCCCGTTACCCGAATAATTTCAAAGATACAACATCGATTTTTGAATAAAAGTCGGAAAATGAAGGGTTTGGGTGAATGTTTGCAAAACTAAGGCGTGTCACTCGATCTTTACCCCAAGGGCCTCGTCCAAACGGGCGGTAATCCCCCCTCGCCGTCCATCCCCGCCCAAAGCACTTTGTCGACCGAAATCCTCATTCTGACCACAATTGGCCGGCCAGATGGGAATGCACCCCCAAATATTCGTAATTTCAAAACCATCGTATGCAATCACAAGCCTTTATATTCTCCAATCAGCCAAAATACCGTATCGCAAGGCATGCGGCTTTCTGGATCTTCTGGTGGCTGTTCCAGGGTTTTTTGTATGCTTTTACGCCAGGGCCTCACAAGCTGGGCTTGCTGGGGAGGTTGCCGTTGACCATGCTGGATTCGCTGCTGTTCATGACCGATCATATCTTTCTTTCTTATTCCCTGATGTATTTCGTGCTGCCGGTATATCTGCTGAAGAATAAGTATTTCGCTGCATCCATCTGGATAGTCATTTTGTTTTTGGCGACGGGAGCCATGGCATCCGTTATCTCCCTGTATGTTATCAATTCGGTAAGGATCTGGCTATTGCCCGCTATCTATGGGAATTATATAATGCCTCACCGGGACAGCTTTTTTATAGCCCTTCTGGCGGGATTGCGGGGCGGCATCACCATCGGCGGTCTGGCGACATCGATCAAGCTGATGAAACACTGGTATGTCAAACAACAACGCATTCTGCAGTTGCAAAAAGAAAATATGGAGGCACAGCTTCAGGTGCTGAAGGCGCAGGTGCATCCTCATTTTCTGTTCAATACGCTGAACAATATTTATTCTTATACGCAGAATACGTCGGCCGTGGCCTCTCAGCTGGTGATGGGGTTGTCCGACATGCTGCGGTATATGCTGTATGAGGGTAGTCAGCCCCTGGTCCCCTTATCCAAGGAATTAAAGATGATTGAGGAATATATCGGTCTCGAGAAGATCCGCTATGGCAACAAGCTGGAATTGCATATCGACATGCCTGCGTATACCCATGATTTAAATATCGCCCCTTTAATGCTGCTGCCCTTTGCGGAAAACTGTTTCAAGCATGGTACCAGCAATATCCTGGAAAATCCTTGGCTGAACTTACAGATCACCCTGAAGGATAATATGATGGCGATGAAATTGCTCAACGGCAAGCCACCGCAGGCCGACGGTTCGAACCGCAAACCCGGTATCGGGATTGGCAATGTCCGCAAAAGGCTGGAGCTGATCTATCCCGGCAAGCATCTGCTGACGATCACGAACGATCCGGATGTATTTATTGTCAGCCTTAAGGTGGAGCTGGAAAAAAAACAGCTCCTTTCCGAAGAATCCGTACACAAGCTCGAACATCATCATGTCTGAACACCTTACCATACGAACCCGCTGTCTGATCGTGGACGACGAACCACCCGCCAGAGAAGTGATCAAACGCTATATCGAACAGGTGCCCATTCTTGAATTAACGGGAGAATGCGCCAACGCGATCCAGGCGCTGATCGTCCTTCGGCAGCAACCGGTCGATCTCATTTTTCTGGATATCCGTATGCCGCAGCTCAACGGAACCGATTTTCTGAAGACCCTGAAAGATCCGCCAAGGATCATTTTTACAACGGCCTATGCGGAATATGCGGTGGAGGGATATGAGCTCGATGTGGTGGATTTTTTGATGAAGCCGGTGCGGTTCGACCGTTTTTTGAAGGCCGTGAACAAGGCCTTTCCATCGCAGGGTAGCAAATCATCTGCTCATGCGAACCTCAGCGCAATCCCGGGGGGAGCAGCTTCTGCGGCTCAGGCGGCAACCTATGCGCCAGTACAGGATCGGAAAAACGATTCCTTTGTTTATTTCCGGGCCGACCGGAAGATGGTGAAGGTATTGCTGAACGAGATCCTTTATATCGAAAGCATGAAGGACTATGTAAAAGTGATCACGGCGGATGCTACCATAATCACCAAGCAGTCCATTTCTTCCGTGGAAGCCATGCTGCCGGAAAAATTATTCGTCCGCACGCACCGCAGCTTCATTGTCTCGCTCGGGAATATCCGGTCATTCACCAACGAGCTCATCGAAGTGGGGAAGACCCAGATCCCGGTAGGAAAGCTGTACCGGAATGCCGTGCTGAAAATGCTGGAATAATTTATTTCCTAGGCCGCGTCTTTCCCATGACACTGCTTGTACTTCTTGCCGCTGCCGCAGGGACAAGGATCGTTGCGCCCGATCTTAGGGCCAACCTTGACAGGCTCCTGCCTTATGGGTTCCGGGGAGGGGTCATAATAACCACCGCCGCCTTCCTGGACCGGGGCCGCAGGATTTCCGGCGGGCGTCGCGCCCACCAGTTCATCCTTGCGCACCTTGAGCTTGCTCATGTCCGTCTTCTGCTCCCTGCCTTCGCGGAATTCATCGCTCCTGCTGCCGGATGGGATGGCGCAATGACAGAGGAAGCTGACGATATCTTTATTCACTTCGCTGTCCATACGACGGAATAACTCGAAGGCTTCCATTTTATAAATGACCAGCGGATCTTTCTGTTCCAGATAGGCCGTTTGAACGCTTTGCTTAAGATCGTCCATGGAACGGAGGTGTTCCTTCCAGGTGTCATCGATGATGGACAGGGTGATCTGTCTTTCCACGGAATTCATCAGCTCGCGGCCTTCCGAATTCAATGTTTTCTGCAGATTGGTATGCACATTGATCGCCTTCTTGCCATCCGTGAACGGCACGACCACGTTCTCGATGTGATTGCCTTTGGTGAGACGGATATTCTTGAATACCGGTAAGGCATGCTTGCGCAGCTCTTCCAGCTTGCGTTCGTAATTATGCGTGGCTTCGAGATATAATTTTTCCGATACCTGGTTGGCGTCCCCTTTCAGGAATTCCTCCTCGGTGATCTGCGTATCGATCCCGAAATTAACGATGGTGGAGAGCTTGAATCCTTCGAAATCGTCCTGCTCGCGGAATGAGCTTACCAGGCCTTCCGCAACGATGTAATAAGCGTTGTCGAGGTCGAGGGCCAACCTTTCTCCGAACAAGGCATGGCTTCTTTTTTTATAGACCACATTACGCTGCTTGTTCATCACGTCATCATATTCCAGCAGTCGTTTGCGGATACCAAAGTTATTTTCCTCTACTTTCTTCTGGGCCCTTTCGATACTCTTGGTCACCATACTGTGCTGGATCACTTCCCCGGCCTTGTAACCCATCTTGTCCATCAGCGAAGCGATCCGGTCGCTGCCGAACATGCGCATCAGATCGTCTTCCAGCGATACATAGAATTGGGTGGTACCCGGATCGCCCTGACGGGCGGAACGTCCGCGCAGCTGTCTGTCGACACGACGGCTCTCATGTCTTTCGGTACCTATGATCGCCAGGCCACCGGCTTCTTTCACGCCGGGCCCGAGCTTGATGTCCGTACCGCGGCCAGCCATATTCGTAGCGATGGTCACCGCACCGGCCAGGCCTGCCTCCGCCACCACCTGGGCTTCCCGGGCATGCTGTTTCGCATTCAGTACATTATGCGGGATCTTTTTCACCTGCAGCATCTTGCTGAGCAATTCACTTACTTCGACGGAGGTGGTACCCACGAGGGAAGGCCTTCCTTCCGCGCGCAATCTTTCGATCTCATCGATGACGGCCCCGTATTTCTCTCTTTTGGTCTTGTATACCAGGTCCTGACTGTCCTTACGGATAGCCTGCACGTTGGTCGGGATCGTCACGACATCCAGCTTGTAGATATCCCAGAACTCGGCCGCCTCCGTCTCTGCCGTACCGGTCATGCCGGCCAGCTTGTGATACATGCGGAAATAGTTCTGAAGGGTGACCGTGGCATAGGTCTGGGTGGCGGCCTCGATCTTTACATTCTCTTTCGCCTCTATGGCCTGGTGCAGGCCATCGCTGTAACGCCGGCCATCGAGGATACGCCCCGTCTGCTCATCTACGATCTTTACCTGTCCTTCCATTACTACGTATTCCACATCCTTGTCGAATAAGGTATAGGCTTTCAGCAGCTGCTGCACTGTGTGGATACGATCTGCCTTGATGGCATATTCATTCAGCAACGCTTCTTTACGCTGCAGTTTTTCTTCGCTGTCTAGCTCGCTTTTTTCGATATCGGCCAGTTTGACGCCAATATCGGGCAGTACAAAGAATTCGGGATCTTCCCCTTCGCGGGTGATCATCGAGATACCCTTATCGGTGAGGTCCACCGAATTATTTTTTTCATCGATATGAAAGAAGAGCTCCGAGTCGACCTTCGGCATTTCCTTCTGCTGATCGGCGAGATAATAATTCTCCGATTTCTGCAATTTGACCTTGATGCCGGGCTCGCTGAGGAATTTGATGAGCGCGCCGGACTTTGGCAGACCGCGGTGAGACCTTACCAGCGCCAGGCCGCCATCCTTCGGATCGTCATTGCCTTCGGCTATTTTTTTCCTGGCCTCGATCAGGAACTGATTGGTCACTTTGCGCTGGGCCTCGAATAATTTTTCCACCCTTGCTTTCAGGATATGGTATTGCTGGTCGTCCCCTCTTGGCACGGGGCCGGATATGATGAGAGGCGTACGCGCATCATCGATCAGTACGCTGTCCACTTCATCCACCATGGCATAATGGTGTTTGCGCTGCACCATCTCGTCCGGAGAATGCACCATGTTATCACGCAGGTAATCGAAACCGAATTCATTGTTCGTGCCGTAGGCGATATCCGCCTGATAAGCTTTGCGGCGCGATTCGCTGTTGGGCTCGTGCTTGTCAATGCAATCCACCGTCAGTCCAAGCCATTCGAAGATGGGGCCATTCCATTCGGAGTCACGGCGGGCGAGGTAATCATTTACAGTGACGATATGGACGCCTTCACCCGACAGGGCATTCAGGTAGGCGGGAAGGGTAGACACAAGGGTCTTACCTTCACCGGTGGCCATTTCGGCGATCTTACCCTGGTGCAGGACGGCGCCTCCGATGAGCTGCACGTCATAGTGCAGCATGTTCCAGGTGATCGGGCTGCCGGCGGCCATCCAGCTGTTCTTATAGATGGCCTGATCTCCTTCAATGCGGATATATTCTTTTTTGATGCTCAGGTTCCGGTCGAGCTCCGTAGCGGTGGAAACGATCTCTTCATTCTCCTTGAACCGGCGGGCCGTTTCTTTAACCACGGCAAAAGCTTCCGGCAGCAGCATTTCAAGCACTTCCTCGATCTGTTCGTCCCTGTCCTTTTTCAGCTGGTCGATTTCCTGGTAGATCACATCTTTGGCGCTGATATCGCTGAAAGGCAGCTCTTCGGCTTTTTTATTGAGCTCAGCGATCTGCGCATCTATTTTCAGATGGTCTTTGATACGTTCTCTGAACTCCACTGTTTTGGCACGTAACTGATCATTGGTCAGGGACTGGTAGGAAGCAAAATGCTGATTGATCTGGCCTACCAGGGGCTGAATGGTCCTGATATCCTTCTCCGACTTGTTCCCTCCAAATATTTTCGATATAAAACCTAACATAATATATTAGTATTGAATGGTTTTTAAAATTTAGCCCCTAATCCATGGCAAATTTAATGCTACCCTTCCCGCCAGGTCAAATTGGCAGGGTGTCAAAGGTACAAAAAAGCAATGGACCAGGTTTTTTGCAGTGGATCAAGTATTTTTTTGGTTTGACAAAAAAATTAGTAATTTTATCTTTATTTAGCATTTTACCGTTAAACACAACTAAATTTATTAGTCTATGTCTATTGCCGGAAAAAATCTGAAATACCTGCGCAAGCTGCGGGGCTGGACACAGGAAGAATTTGCCGCCAGGATAGGGATCAAGCGGTCGCTGCTGGGCGCCTATGAGGAAGAAAGGGCCGAGCCCAGGATCGACGTGCTTGAAATAGTGGGTGACTTTTTCAAGCTGACCCTGGACGAGCTGCTCCGTAAAGAGCTCAGCGATACCAAAGGCAGCTATCTTACAAAAAGGAGGGCTCAGAAGATGGCCGCAGCCTCCAACGAAATACAACTGGTGCCGGTGAAGGCAGCAGCCGGCTATCTTGCTGGCTATGGCGATCCGGAATTCCTCGATGAACTGAATACGTTCACCCTTCCCATGCTGGCCCCGGGCAATTACCGTGCATTCGAGATCGTAGGGGATTCCATGTTGCCTACGCCCAGCGGCTCCGTGATCGTGGGAGAAAAGGTGGATGACCTGGAAGAAGTGAAAAGCAACCAGACCTATGTGGTCGTATCCCGCAACGAAGGGATCGTTTATAAAAGGGTCATGAAGAATAACAAGGCCAGGACCAAGCTCACCCTGGTCAGCGACAACACCTCCTATCAGCCTTATAATGTGAATGCAGACGATGTGATCGAGGTGTGGAAGGCCCAGATGATCCTCAGCAAGGCCAACACCCAGCAAAGATGGGATGTAAACCAGCTGGCAAGCCTGGTGAGCAATCTCCAGGACCAGGTCAGTGTGCTGAAGAAGAAAATGAATTAGTGCGCTATATAGCCGATCGTCTTCAGGCTTTTTGCAATTTCATTGGCCATGCCGCCTGTGAGACCTTTATGCGCGCTGTAGGTCTTATTCCCTATTTCGAGCTGCGCTGTCCAGACTGGAAAATTGCTGTTTTTAGCATTGAACAGGAAGCATTGGAATCCAGGAACGAGTTTCTGATATACTTCCCCACTGCCGCGGTGGGATGCATCCCCGTTGAAATAGATCTTGTGGTTGATTTTCCTGAAACTGACCAGTAAGAGCGCATCGTAGCTGCCCTCGGTTATTGCTTTTGTGAAGTCTGTGTAGCTGTTGGTAACGCTGTCCAGCATATCGGCAGAGCTTACCACGACTGTCCCTCTGGTGCCGATCTTAGCGGCGAGCAGCTGTTCCACCGTGCCCCTCAGCTCCAGATTATCTGCCCGCTGGAAACAACTCTTGAGACAGATATTATAGGTGGTGGAATCGAACAGCGTGAAGTCACAGGCTTCGTCCAGATAAATGGCCATGATCTTTGAATAAGGCCGTGTCGGCGTTTTTTTATCGACGATCGTAAACGTATAGACCTTGCAGCCCGGAAGCAGGAGCAGGCAGTAGAACAGGACAGGAGATAGCTTCATTGTTATTTTTTCAATGGATCTGTAATACACTACCCTTTTGTTTTTTCAGGGGGTCGGCGGGAAGAATGGCAAAAATAGCCGAGCCTGGACTGCGCTCCATGGAAGCCGTTCCGGTAAACCGGCTGAAAGCTGGCAGTACGGCATAGTCTTCACCAAAATAGAAACAAGGGAAACGAAGGCTCTGCCGTCCTGCTCCACTGATTGTGACACCGGGATGGATATGCCCGGAGAAAGAATAATGCGTACCCGGCTCACCAGCAGTGGTGATATCATGAATAAATAGGAAATCGCCGATCTTCAGGTATTCATGGCTTACCCGTATTCCGGTTTCACGATACCAGTCCGCGTGCAGTATATCATGATTTCCTTTAATGAGTTGAATTTCCAATCCGGAAAAATCATCCCTCCATTTCTGAAAAAGCTCCAGCTCTTTATTCTCCTGGCTATGGAAAAGGTCGCCCACGACCAGCAACTGCCTTGGCTGGAAATGCTGGATCAGCGCCAGGAGCCTTTGCAGGTCTTCCTTATAAACATGCTGTGGCACGGCAATACCCGATTTTCGGAAATGACCGGTCTTGCCGAAATGCAGATCGGATAGGATCAGCGATCTTTCTTCCTCCCAGAAAATACAGCGGTCGGGAGATAGCCACAATTGCTGGTCTTTGATGCGGTATGAGAAGGGAATTTGCATAAGACGAATACAAAAGGCAAATATAACTCCGTTCTGCTTTGAAGTTGTTAAAATTTGTCTTTACTTAGACAGACTAAACAAACACATATGAGCGACACCCAACAACCTGCCGATGTATTGAACTGGGATGAAAAAAAGAAAATCCCCGAAATGCTGAATGTTCTGACCATTCTGACTTTTATAGGCTCCGGATTTGGTTTTTTGGGCGCCATCTGGTCCTACATGTCCGCTACGAAGCAATACAACAGAGTGCTGGATGCGCAGAGTAAAATTGAAGGCGCCTCCGATTTTGCAAAGAGCTTCATGGGTCCCGATCCCCTGGCGCTTGCACAAAAAACACTGGACAACCGTCTGCCCATTATGCTGCTGAACATGGTGGCTTCCGCACTTTGCCTTTACGGGGCTATCCAGATGCGAAAGCTTAAGAAAACGGGATATTCGATCTATGTGATCGGCGAGATCCTGCCCATAGCCGCGTTGTTCATTTTTATCGGTCTGGGCCTGTATGGCGCCTTTATGCTGGCCATCATCTTGATATTCCCGACCCTCTTTATCATCCTTTATTCGACACAGCTAAAACATCTTTCCTGATCATTTTTTAACCGATATCTGCGACCGCAGGCTGTCCGCCCATCCGGCGATCACCGCTTTTTCTCCCGGGCTGAGGCTCGCATAGCTATGGATCCATAAATAACTATCCAGGGGCATCCCGCCTTCCCTGACCTCCTCGCTGACAGCCTTCAGCTTCTTGCCTTGTTTCTCCATAGCGTACCCTGCAAATTCTGAGAAATTCAGGCTGTGCTTTCCATGATTTACATGGTATTGCAGCCACCAGGCCACCGGCTGGACCCGATCGTACCAGGGGTACACCGTATTGTTGCTGTGACAATCGTAACAGGACCTTTTGAGCAGCGCCAGCACGGTGTCCGGCACTGCACAATGCAGCGTAATATCATTTGCAGAAATAGCGGACGAGCTATTCGGGTCTGGACGGATGAACTGAATACCGATCAACGCCACAGCAAGGACCAGTAAACTCTTTTTTATCGGGGTCATACTATAAAATTAATTTATTTTATCTCAGTTGGGCCTGCATCTTTCTTATCCGGTCTTCCAGCTTCTCGGAGGAGAGATCTTCGCGCATGCTGTCCACTTTCAGCGGAAAGCAGAAAGGGGTCAGCCGCTGGGGAAAGCTGATCACAATGCGGCTTTTCTGGATCCGTTCCAGCATATTCCGGAGCCTTACCTCTTCCATCTGCTGGTCCATCACCTCATTATAGGCTTGCCGGATCGGCAGGTTATCCGGGTCATACTCGCTGAATACATTGAACAACAGCGATGCTGAGGACTGGAGGTGTCTGGTCTTGGTGTGTTCGCCGGGATAACCCTGGAAGATCAGCCCGCCGATGACCCCGATGTCGCGGAACTTCCGTCTGGCCATTTCGGCGCTGTTGACGCTGCGCTGGATATCGGCGGTGAGATCTTCGCACGTAAATAATTCATAGACGTTGGTGTCGTCTACCGGTATGGGCTGATCGCTGAGCAGTTCGAACCCGTAGTCGTTCATCGCAAAGGAGAAGCTGATAGGCGTGGTCTTGCTTATCCGGTAGGACAGCAGGGCAGCCATCGCCTCATGGACCAGACGTCCTTCGAACGGATAGACGAAAAGGTGGAAGCCATCCTTTGTCTCGATATGCTCGATCAGCAATTCATTCTCTCCGGGGACATGCGATAGTTTCGCCTGCAGGCTGAACAGGGGCTCCAGAACCCGCAGTTCTATGTCTGCCGGGGCCCTGGTCTTTGCAGGGACAGCCGCATTCCCGGTCTGTGGGCTTTTGCCGGTTTCCTCCCTTGCCCGCCCTGCGTCATTGCTGGTCTGACCGGCTACCAGCGCTGCGGCCTCATTCAGCTTCCGGCGCAACATCAGACCGAGGTTAGCCGACAGGGGCATGCGCCCGCCATTCCAGCTCGGAACGATCGATTTTTTGGCATTCGACTTGCGGACCAGCGCGGTCATATCCTTGATCATAACGAATTCGAGGTTCCTGCCGGCAAGGGTAAAGACATCCCCGGGCTGTAGCCGGGAGATAAAATATTCTTCTATCACGCCCACATAACCACCGCTGATGAATTTCACCTTCAGCATGGCGTCGCTTACGATCGTGCCGATGTGCATGCGATGCCGCATGGCGATACGCCGGTTGTTGATCTTATAAAGGCCACCCTCCATGATCTCCACTTTTCTGAATTCATCGTATTGGTACAATGCGGCCCCGCCCTGCGTAATGAAATGAAGGATCTCTCTCCATTCGTCCTCCGTAATCGACTGGTAGCACCAGGTCGCGCTGATCTCGGCAAAGAGCTGCTGAGGATACCATCCGTCCGAGATGGCCAGCGTGGAAAGATACTGGATCAGCACGTCGAAACAGCGCAGCATCGGCTCGCGGCTTTCGATAAAATTTATCTTCATGGCCGCTTTCAGGGCCGCGGCCTCCACCAGCTCCAGAGAATGGGTAGGAAGAAACCAGATCTTGCTGACCTGACCCGGCTGATGGCCGCTGCGGCCGGCCCGCTGAAGGAACCTGGCCACTCCCTTTGGGCTTCCTACCTGTATAACGGTATCCACCGGACGAAAATCTACGCCAAGGTCGAGGCTGGCGGTACAGACGACGGCCTTCAGCTTGCCGCTGTGCAGCGCATCTTCCACCCAGTTGCGCAGGTCCATGTCGATGGAGCCATGATGCAGGGCGATAGCCCCCGCGAGGTCGGGACAGGCCGTCAGCAAGGACTGATACCAGGTCTCGCTCATACCCCGCGTGTTGATGAAGATGAGGGTGGTCCTGCTTTGCTCGAGGATCGGGATCACCTTATCGATCAGCTTCAACCCCAGATGGCCGGACCATGGATATTTTTCGATCTCATCGGGCAGAATGGATTCCACCTCGATCCGTTTGCGGATGTCCGCACGGACGATGACGCCTCTGATCCGCAGGGAAGCGAGCAATACGTCTTTTGCCTGCTCCAGGTTGCCGATCGTAGCGCTGATGCCCCAGATCCGCAGCGGTGCGGATCCCTGCCCGGGGTCTGCGTCCGGATGCCCGGTCCTGGCCGCGGCCAGCGCTACGAGCCTCGACAGGGCCAGCTCCACCTGTACGCCGCGCTTACTACCCAGCAACTCATGCCATTCATCGGCGGCGACGATCTTCAGCGAGTGGAAAAGAAGCGGGTAATCTTTTTGTCCCAGCAGCAGGTGCAGGCTTTCCGGAGTAATGAGGAGCACTTCCGGCATCCGTCGTTTCTGCCGCTGTCTCTCGCTCGTTTCCGTATCCCCGTTACGGATGCTAACGCGCCAGCTCATATTCAATTCAAGGATCACCTCTTCCATCGCACGGGCGATATCCTTGGCGAGGGCTCTCAAAGGAGTGATCCATAACAGCTGCAAACCCTTTCCCGAAGCAGTCCGGTAATCATCCGGATGCTCGTTGATGAATTCGATAAGGGCTCCGAGGAAAATGGAAAAGGTCTTACCGCAGCCAGTAGGCGCATTGACCAGACCCGAATCACCTTTGAGCAGATGGTCCCAGCTCTGTTCCTGGAAGGCAAAAGGTTTCTTCCCGGCGGAAGCCAGCCATTCCCTGATCGTTTTATATCCTATCGTTCTTTTTAACATGTATTAAAAATTCACCCGCTTATCAGCTACGGGACCGGGTCTGTACATTTGATTTAATGCTGTTTTAATGCTGATATTTAAATGTTTTAATGCTCGTATTAAATTTAAACTTCTGCATCCGTTTTACTTCCAAATAAGCAGATCATTTATTAATTTAAATAAAAAATCCTATGCGATATTTAATACTTTCCCTGCTGGCCATCGTAGCCTTCAGCTCATGCGCCTCCTACGAATATCTTACCCTGAATTCCTCCGAAATGCCAAAGAACGACCGGAAGGAATTTACCTGGGAGAACGACACCCTGCGGCTGATCTATAACTTTCACGGCGAAGGAGGACCAATGAACCTCACTGTCTATAACAAAACGAATAAGCCGCTGTTCATCAACTGGAAAAAATCCGCCCTGATCCAGGACGGGCATGCTACCAGCCTGTTCAACGCCAAAGTCCAGATAACGGGCAGTATCAGCAGCACGACTCCCGTACGATCCAAATATCTGACGACAAGCTATTCCGACCTTGCGGCCTCCTTCAATCTGCCGCTTGGCATGGACCTCGTCCCTCCTTCCAGCGATATAAAAAAGGAGCTGGTGGCGATCCAGGAGACCGGTGCCCTGCCTTCCCTGCCCAGAGACAGCGCTCATGCGGAAAAAAAGACCGACTCCTATGGAGTGACGGCTAAATTTACCCGTTTCTCCTTTGATGAGACTCAGTCGCCTTTTCAATTCAAAAGCTATCTGACCTTTGTCCTGGGAAATAACGATGCAACTGAATTTGCCGTCCAGCATTCTTTTTACGCGCAACAAGTGCTGCTGTCCAGCGATGATCCGGAATATTTTTCTTTATACCGCCCCGAAGGCGATAACCTTTATATCAAACAGCGGGCCCAGTAGAGAAGCACAGCTGGGCTCGCCGTTGTCTATAAGGTCTTGAGATATTCGATGACGGCTTTCCTTTCCTTATCGGTCAGCTTATCCCCGAAAGTATGCCCATAGTTGCCATAGCCGGGCAGGGTCGTATTGTAGACCGTTGTTCCGGATGGCGCCTCTTCTTTGGAAAACTTCCAGCCTCCCTGGATATAGTCATACTGTGGGTTATTAAAATCCCTTGACCAGTACGCAGGCCTTGCCTTGCTGTTCAGCACGCCTTCGAGGGTGGGAACGGAACCATTGTGGAGATAAGGCGCCGTGATCCATATCCCGTCGAGGGGCGGAGCGATATACCCGGAAAAGGGCACCAGCCGGGCAGGATGGTCACCCTGCGCAAACCAGCTTCTGTTGAACCAGTCGATAAACTGGGTGCTCTGGTAATTGCTCCTGAATAATAAGGAATCGGTCCCGACAAGCGATTCGGGAATCAGGAGATTTGGATATTCTCCGCCTTCTCCATAGCTCCCATGGCATTTCGAACAATGCTCCACGAACACCACTCCACCTTCTCTGACCAACTGCTTGTTGACTGGCCGCGGATATTTCGGCGGTTCCAGCGTATAGATAAAGGCGAGCACATCATTGATATGGCTGTCCACCTCGCGTGCTTCGGAAGAATCATTTACCGTCAACAGATTGGATGCCATGAGGAACCTCCCGAAGTCTCCACGACCGAATCCGTTGTAGAACATGGCGTGCTTCTTTTTCAACAGCCACCATGGCGGGACGTCCGTGGGGATCACTTCGCCTGCAACGTCTATCACGGGAGAGTCGCTCCACCGTAAGGTTGCCGGGTCGCGGTGCGCCACCAGCAGATCGGCCAGCCGGTCCGCCGAATTCACTCCTCTTACCTGGGTATAGAGCTGACCGCCAATCACCTTCATCGCTTTGAGGAATGGAGCGGCCGCTTCATATTTTTTGGGGTCTCCTCTTTGCAGGATCTTTTCCGCCATATCGGCCGTGCGCGGATTCAACTTCTGCCGGTCGGTGAAGTCGATCATCGTGTTGCCGAGCCCTATATACAGCTTGCCATCAAAGACCTGGGCATGGCATTGCAAACAGTTCGGCGCAACGACCACCTCTCCGTTTGGCGCCTTCACCGCAGTATATTCATGGCTGATATCCGCATTCAGCCCCTCTCTTTTCAGATAATTGACGGAGCTTTTTCCAAATCCAAGGAGAAAATAATTGTAGGGGATGCCGCTCTTCAGATAATCTCCGGTCGTAAGGTATTTATATCCCTTCGCGCTGTCGCCGCTGCGCTGAGGACTGGATGGAATAACCACCGGCTTGTCCTCCGTGTATGGATAAAGGACCTTTGTCGCGGCGACACAAATCATACCCAGTAAGATAAGCACTGTCCGTTTCTTCATATTTCCCCTCAGGGCGGTCCTCTGCCCGGCCCCGCTGATTTAGATGCAAAAATACTCATAAATCGTCACTTACGATCCATTGCCCGTTCTCCTCTGTGCGCGATCCTTGCTGCCCATTCGCATCCGGCCAGCCCAATGCAATCCCCTCTCAACGAAAGCCTCACCGAAGGCTTTCTGCGATCTGCAATAATTTTTTCAGGTCTTCGAGGGTATCGATCTCTCCGGGGGATTTGTCCTTGCGCCAGCGGTTGATCCTTGGAAAGCGGAGCGCCACCCCCGATTTATGCCTCCCCGAAGCCGCAATCCCTTCAAAAGCGATCTCGAAGACCAACTCCGGCCTGACCGTCCGGACGGGACCGAATTTTTCAAGGGAATTTCTTTTGACGAAGGCGTCGACTTCCGCCAGCTCCTTATCGGTGAGCCCGGAATATGCCTTGGTAAACGTCACCAGCTTATCGCCGTCCCTGACGGCAAACGTATAATCCGTGTACAGATTGCTCCTCCGCCCATGTCCTTTTTGAGCATAGACCATCACCGCATCGATCACCAGGGGATCGATCTTCCATTTCCACCAGTCCCCGCGTTTGCGGCCCACCTGATAGACCGAATCTTTTTTCTTCAGCATGATGCCCTCGCTGCCCACTTCCCGGGAACGGATACGCATACCCGAAAGGTCCTCCCAGCGCTGGAATGAAATGACGGGTGACAGACGGAGCATGGGATGAGCTGCCGCTTGTACGACCTTTTCCAGCACACTTCTTCTTTCGCTCAGCGGCCTGGTACGCCAGTCCTCTCCTTCGTATTCCAGCAGATCGTAGGCGATGAATCCCACCGGCGCCTCCGTCAGCTGTTTTTTTGTGACGTTCTTCCTTCCGATCCTTGTCTGTAATGCGGCGAAGGGCAGGGGTCTGAAACCGGGCAGGCCTTCGCTGCCGGATGGATCACGGGGGGACTGACCGGCAGATGGACCGGGATCCGGAAGCCCGGGATCCGCTCGTTGTCCGTTGGCCAATCCGATGATCTCACCGTCGAGGACGGTTCCATCGGGCAGCAATTGAACGAATTCCTGGTACTCCGGAAATTTATCGGTCATCAGCTCCTCGCCGCGGCTCCAGACGAACAACAGTCCTCCGCGTCTGACCAACTGCCCGCGGATGCCATCCCATTTCCATTCAGCCTGCCAAAGCCCCGGTTCTCCGAGGGAGGGCAGGCCTTCTTCCAACGCATAAGCAAGATAAAAAGGGTAGGGCCTTGAAATATCCAGTCCGACGGATTCTTCGCTGAGCAAAGCTTCGAACGAGGTATGAGACGGATCCCAGTTGCCGGTGATGCGATGCGCGATCACCGAAGAAGTTACTTTCACGGTCTTTGCCAGCGCGTTCACGATCATTTTCTGTGAGACGCCGATCCGGAATCCTCCCGTGATCAGCTTATTGAAGACAAACCGCTCTTCCCTGCTCATTATTTCCCAGCAGGCGAGTATGAATTTTTTCTTTACCGCTTCTTCTTCCTTGCTGAGCTCCGTAAGTTTTTCCAGGTACCAGCTGAGGTCGGCCCCCCGCACTGGGTCCGGCACTCCCCGCGTGACATCCGTCGTGCCGGGGTTGTTGGCTGTCTCTGCTTGTATGGCACCGGCCCTTGTGCCGGTGGGTTCCGGCAGCAACAGGGCGATCGTTTCCGCGAGGTCGCCCACCGTATGGTAGCTCTCTTCGAACAGCCATTGCGGCAACCCGGTAAGCTCCCTGCACCAGGTCTGCAATTGCGTGGAATTCACGGTGCGTTTGGGCTTTCTTCCGCTGAACAAGGCAATGACCCATACCTTGTCGGCGTCTCCCGCGCCAGCGAAAAAACCGGTGAGGGCTTCCAGCTTATCATTGGTCTTTGTGCTGGTGCCCAGCAGGATGACCAGATCGGCAAACAATGCCAATCCCCCTCGTTCTGTACCTGACTTATTCATTTTCCAGGCCCTCCTCTCCTTCATTTGTCTTGCTATCGGCCGATACGGCCTGGGCGGATTCTTCGTCTTCTCCGTATTCCGTCTTTATCTCTTCGGCCTCCAGGCCTTCTTCATTGAGATAGCGGCTGAGGGCAGCCTGAAAGCCATGTGTCACGAATATTTTCCCGGCGCCCGTCGCCTTTATGGCCTGCAACAACCCCTTCCAGTCGGCATGGTCGCTCAGCGCAAAACCGGCGTCCGCATTCCTTCTGCGCACATTCCCCCTCACCTGCATCCAGCCGCTGCATACGCCCACCTCATAAGGTGTGAAGCGCCTTATCCATGAACTATCATCCGCCCCCGAAGGGGCGATGACCACCTTTCCCCTGAACAGCTCTTTCGGTGTTTCGGGCTGCACCCACTGTACCTCCGGCAGATCTACGCCGGCCTTTACGAGGGCCTGGTGAACATTCCACACGGCGCCGTGTACAAAAATTGTATCGGATACTTCCCGGAGACAGGATAATAGCCGTTGCGCCTTGCCAAGGCTGTAGGCGATGAGGACCGATGTCTTTCCCTCCTCCTGGTTCCGGGTTACCCAGTTCTGTATATTGGTAAAGATCTCTGCCTGCGGCTTCCAGTTATATATGGGCAGGCCAAAAGTCGATTCGGTAATAAAAACCTGGCATTTTATGGGCTCGAATGCTCCACTGAGACCGTCATTTTCCGTTTTGTAATCTCCACTCACCACCCAGACCTCCCCCTTGTATTCCACCCTTATCTGTGAGGAGCCGATGATATGCCCCGCTGGGTGCAGGCTGAGCCTTACCCCATTCATAGTTACGGGTTCACCCCATTCCACGGACTGATAGTGGTGTGGACCGAGACGGAGCTCCAGCAGCGGTTGGGTAAGCCGGTGACAGAGATAGTATTTGCTCCCTGCCCTTGCATGATCGCTGTGCGCATGGGTGATCACAGCCTTGTCGACAGGCCGCCAGGGGTCGATATAAAAATCTCCCTGTGAGCAGTATAACCCGTTGTCGGTAAAATCTATTAAAGGCATGTCAGCATGGATGCAAGCATCGGGCCAGGGAAGACGACCGTGTTCGCCTGCGGCGGCCTGTTTGAGGTCCGATCAGTTATCAGTTCACCGCGGTGATATTCCCGTCCGTCTTCCTGATGAAGTTTAATTTCTTGTTCTCAAAATAATCCAGCACCATGGTTTGCTTATTGAGGACCGGCTCGATATCGAAGTCAGAAAATACTTTGTATTTTTTTTCACCGATGCTGCCGCTCAGGTTCTTGCCATACTGCAACAGGAGTTTTGAGAAATGGTAGACGGTCTCATAGCCGCGGAAGACCATGTCGCTTGGTCTGGAATAGAACTTCGTTTTATAAGCCAGTTGGATATTCTTTGACAGATTATCATTCGGATTGATATAGAAAGGGGTCGTGTAGATGACTTCTTCGCCAGCGTACTCGGGCCGGTTGAGGTCGGTGATATTATCCCAGGTCGGCATGCCGACCAGAATGGTATGATAACTCTTGCTCAGGGAAGCCAGCCCCTGACAAAGGTTCCTGCCAAAGTTCTCATCGAGGCTGCCGGCAATACAGATCGTCTGGATGTTGCTGTCCAGCGACCCGGCCAGGATGCCCGCATCGAAATTATCCTCGAGGCTGACAAATTTTATTTTGAGCGGGACGGAGGCGGTGTTCTTCCCGATCTCCGTAAAATAATTTTTAAGCCGTTCTTCCTGTGCCCCTTTTTTCTGGAACATCAGGATTGGCTTTAGCGCATAATTGCGTTGCAAAAATTTATAGATCCCTTCGCAATGCGTTCGCAGCGTGGAATTCAGGATCACGAAACTGGGATTATTGACGATCCCGCCGTCATTCGGAAAATTCACATTGATAAAAGGGATATTCATGTGCGCCGCCGCGGAAGCCAGCTGCTGCAGCTCACCCTGGCTTACATGTCCGATGATGAGCTGTGTCTTCTGGAATCCGGGGCTTTGTATGATCTGGGCCAGGCTCTGTGAGGCCGAGCGGGTATCGTAGACTTCCACTTCCAACTGAGCCTGTTCTTTTTGAAGCGAGTCCAGCGCAAGCTGAGCGCCTTCGTAGAATTCGAGACCGGGATTTAAAAATTTCGGGAAATTCCTATCGTAGCGGTAATTATTACCGGCGTCGAAGGCGGAGTCGAGGTAAAGAGGAACGAAGATCGCCAGGTGGCGGCGCGTGTCCAATGAATCCCTGTGTAGGGCAGCGGAATCCCTGTGTCTGGCGGCAGAATCTATCTGCGCCTGTCCGGGGTTAGCTTGCGTCACCCATAAGAGAACGAGCAAAAAATATCGGAGATTGGCTTTCATATTATTTTATTCCCATTCGATCGTCGCGGGGGGTTTGCTGCTGATATCATATACTACCCGGTTGATCCCCTTCACGTTATTGATGATCTCGTTGGAGATATCGGCCAAAAAGGAATATGGCAGATGCGCCCAGTCTGCCGTCATGCCATCGACCGAGGTCACCGCCCTCAGGGCGATCGTAAACTCATAGGTCCTTTCATCACCCATGACGCCCACGCTCTTCACTGGCAGGAGTATGGCCCCTGCCTGCCACACTGCATGGTAAAGATGATGATCTTTCAATGCTTTAACATACAGATGATCTGCCTCCTGCAATAATCGCACCTTGTCTTCGGTGACCTCTCCCAATATCCGGATAGCCAGACCGGGACCGGGAAAAGGATGGCGTTGCACCAGCTCATCGGGTATTCCCAGCTCCAGCCCCACCTTACGGACCTCATCTTTAAAGAGAAAGCGCAGCGGTTCTACCAGCTCCAGGTGCATTTTTTCAGGCAGCCCACCAACATTATGGTGCGATTTGATGGTCACGGATGGGCCGTGGACAGAAACGCTCTCTATGACATCCGGGTAGATTGTGCCCTGACCCAGTAATTCTACCCCATCGACCAGACCAGCTTCTTCCTGGAAGACATCTATAAAAAGCTTTCCGATCGTCTTCCGCTTTGTCTCCGGATCGGTCTTGCCTGCCAGCTCCCTGTAGAACATTTCTCTGGCGTCGATACCTTTTACATTCAGGCCAATTTTTTTATAGGTCTCGAGGACCTGCCCGAATTCGTTTTTTCGCAACACTCCATTGTCCACGAAAATCCCCACGAGGCGATCGCCGATCGCCCTGTGGATCAGGGTGGCGGCCACCGTAGAATCTACGCCGCCGCTGAGCGCCATGATCACTTTCCGGCCACCGATCTGCTTATTCAGCCGGGCGATGGTGTCGTTCACGAAATGCGCGGGGGTCCAGTCCTGCGAACAGCCGCAGACCCCGACAAGGAAATTCGTCAATATTTTTTTGCCTTCGATCGAATGATATACTTCCGGATGAAATTGCAGGCAGTACAGGGGGTGAGCGGAATCCTGACCCCCTTCATGTGTTCTGAAGGCGGCATAGGGAATGCTTTCGGTATTTGCCAGCACGTCGAACTGCCCGGGAAGATCCAGTATGGTGTCCGCATGGCTCATCCATACCTGTGACAGTTCGATCACCCCTTTGAGGAGGATATCCTCCTTTTGTTTATGCATAAGAGCACGTCCATATTCGCGTTTGCTGCTGTTGGCCACCCGGCCGCCGAATTGTTTGGCCGCCAGCTGAGCGCCATAGCAGATCCCCAGGACCGGCAGCTGTTTGTGCAGGGCGGGTATATTCACCAGCGGCGCATTTACGTCATTTACGGAAAAAGGAGAGCCGGAAAGAATAATGCCTTTCAGAGAAGGATCCGCCGGGACCGGCTTATGATAAGGAATGATTTCACAGTAGACATTTGCTTCACGTACAGCTCTGGCAATCAATTGAGTATACTGCGAGCCGAAGTCGAGAATGAGAATCTTTTCCGTCATGGTATTGCGAAGTTAAGGAATTGGTAACCTCCCTGCAAAAACTGCGTCCAACGGAAGGCTAAAAATTCTCTTTCAGGGGCGGGCATCCGGCGTCGGGAAAGATCACTTTTAAAATACCGGAGAAAAGAGTAATTTTTGCCCCTCTAATCACTCAACTTAAACACATAACATGAGAAAATATCTTTTTATGGCATTGGGCTTGACCGTAATATTGGGTTCATGCCGGAATTTCGGAGGAAAAAGAGTAAGAGGCAATGGGAATATGAAGACCGAAGAACACTCGGTGAGTAATTTTAAGAATGTCGAGGTGAGCGGGGCGATGAATGTTTATGTTTCTCAGGGCGCAGAGGGTCAGCATTCCGTTAAGATCGAAGGCGATGAGAATCTTTTACAATTCATAGAAATGACCCAGGACGGGGACAAGATCATTGTCCGGACCCGGCACGGGTTCAACCTCGAGCCCACGAAGGAGATCAGAGTCTATGTGAGCACGGCGGTTTATAATTCGATCGATGTTTCCGGTGCTTGTAATATTATCGGGGAAGAAAAGATTAACAACCCCGAAGACCTTAAGCTCCGGGTGAGCGGGGCAGGGGATATCAAGATGGAAGTCGATGCCCCCAGCGTGAAGGCGGGAGTCTCCGGCGGCGGCTCCATCAATTTAAGAGGCCAGACCAAGGACGTGGAGCTTGACCTTACCGGTGCAGGCGATGCTCATTGCTATGAACTACTGTCGGAGAATACGCGGGTGGATATTTCCGGAGCTGGATCGGCGGAGGTCTATGCCAGCGTAAAACTGGATGCGACCGTCAGCGGCGCCGGTGAAGTGAGCTATAAAGGCAATGCGGGGAGTGTCAGCCAGCATGTCAGCGGCGCAGGCAGCGTAAATAAAGTGAATTAAGCCTCCGAACCGGCAACCGGCTACTGACGGTCTATTTTAAAGCATCCTTAACTTTATTTTTGCGATCATTGCTCCATGTGGAGAGCAATCTTTTTTATATTGATGATTTCCGGTGCCGCGTGCCCCGAAGCAGGATTCGCGCAAACGAAAATTTCTGGTGATTCATCCACATCGGTTGACGCTGCGGAGGGATTTGTCAACCAGATCTTCCGTACCGTTGTCGACAGCAGTTTTACAAAATATTATCTGTCCGCCGAGGCCAGTCCCTGCAGGTTTGTAAAATTCGAATACGATGAATGGGTAAAGTATGCCTTGCAGGAAACGGTGAGCATGGATATTCTGAATGCACTCGCTGAAAAATCCTATAACCATAGAAAGACTTCCTCCTGGCGGCAGGAGCAGCTGACCGGGGCCATCTGCATTTCCGGAAACCAGATCGATTCCATCCTTGACCCCGGCTTTGACCTGCGGCAAAACAAGCCATCCATGGGAAAGACCGCGGGGAAGATCGCTGATAATAAACCACGGCTTAAAAAAATCATACATCAGCGGTTTGAGAAATGGTCGCGATTGCTACCCGAGCAGCGGACCGTCTTCTTTTTTTCAAAACCTTTGTTTACGGATGACGGGCAGTATGCTATTCTTGATCTGGATTACCGGTGTGATACGCAGCAATGCGGAGTGAGCGCCACCTGTCTGTTCAGACGCGCGGCGACGGGCTGGAAACTTATCGGGCGGAAGGTCCGTTGATCTGTTTTATCAGCGGGATTATTTCAACAAAGCAGGGATATCGTCGATCTTCGAGAAATCCTGTTTTTGGCGTGAGGTTCACGATGGCAAGGTCGGCTATGTCCAGCCGGGATAAAATGCCTTTGACGATCTCCGGCTCGTTCCAATCCTGGGGGATATGTATTTCATAATCTTTTATACGGTTCGCCTTCAGCAGATCGGAGCAGCTTTTTTCCGCCAATAGCAGATTCAGGGCCTTGCCTATTACAGCGGTGGATGATGATTTTTCATTAGGGCCGGCCATCGGCCCAAAAACAAGGATGTCGAGGCGGCTGTCTTCTACGAATGTTTTTAATGCCATAAGATTGATGTTTGGAAACTTATCCGTTGCCGGAACAAGTTATATTTTAGTTTATTCCTGGTCAACAAAAACAATAAAATAAGGAGCGTCTTGACTCAAAACAGCCACATTTGGCTGAGTATAGGAAATTAAACTCAGCCAAATCTATGCTTTTAGAGGGTACATTTGGCTGAGTATAGGAAATCAAACTCAGCCAAATCTATGCTTTTCTATATCTTTGGGAAACAATTGGAAAGGCATGGAAGCCGTTATCGGACGTAAAGAGGAAAAGCAAATATTACTGGAAGCCGTGCATTCCGGACATCCCGAGCTGGTGGCTGTTTATGGAAGGCGAAGAGTAGGGAAGACCTATCTGATAAGGCAGACCTGTGCGAATTGGTTATTCTTTGAATTTTCGGGTGTCAGTAGCGGTACAAAGGATGAACAGTTGCTGCACTTTACGATCGGATTGCAACAAGCCATGAAAAGCACTTTACCATTAGCTGTCCCGGCTAGTTGGTCACAGGCTCTCGGTCTTTTGACAAGCTATGCGGATGCACAACCCAAAGGGAAAAAGCTAGTAATCTTTTTTGATGAATTCCCCTGGATCTGTACTCAAAAGTCCGGGTTTTTGTCGGCTTTTGAATTTTTTTGGAATGGCTGGGCTTCGAAGCATGGTCATATAAAGGTGATCATATGTGGCTCTGCCGCAGCCTGGATGATACAGCATGTAGTAAATAACAAAGGCGGCTTGCACAACCGTATCACCAGGCGGATAAGACTATTACCTTTTAATCTCCATGAAACGGAAGCCTATTTGCAGCAAAAGACTCTGCGGTTCGACCGGTTCCAATTATTGCAGCTTTATATGGTCATGGGCGGTATTCCTCATTATCTCAAAGAGATACGGAAGGCTGAAAGCGCGGCGCAGGCTATCGACCGCATATGTTTTAGCAAGGACGGCCTATTGAAGGATGAATTTAATAATCTTTTCCAATCGCTTTTCGGCGATGATTCCCGGCATATGGCCGTCATTAAGATCTTATCGGCAAATGGGATAGGGCTTACAAGAAAAGAAATAATGAAGAAGACCGGCCTGTCCTCAGGCGGGACTATTACCGAACTACTGGATGAATTGAGCCAATCAGGTTTTATTACCCAGTGGCATCCGTATAACCGGGTAACCAAGGAAAGCATCTATAAATTATCGGATGAATATTCTTATTTCTACCTGAAATTCATTGCCGGCAATCGTTGGCAGGGTAAAGGTAGCTGGAAGAAGTTCTCGGAGAGCCCTTCCTGGAGAAGCTGGAGTGGTGTCGCATTTGAGCGTGCCTGCCTGAAGCATATCGAACAATTGAGCAAAGAGCTTCGGATAGACGGGTACAATGAGGTATCGGCCTGGCGCTATCACCCTCCAAAGGGAACTGGTACGCAAATAGATCTGGTCATTGACCGGAAGGACTTTGTCATAAACCTCTGCGAAATGAAATTTTCAGAGAAGCTGTTTTTGATTGACAAAGCTTATGCAGCAAACCTGCGTAACAAGCAATTGGTTTTCAAAGAGCAAACAGCTACAAAAAAACAGTTGCACTTAATACTGGTCACCAGCTTTGGCCTGACACCGAATGAATATGCAAAAGAATTGGTTGAGAAATCTATATTGATGGATGCCTTGTTTGAGCCGTAGCTTACAAATTCACATACCTCACCCTTATCCGGATATCCCGGTTGCGGCCCTTGTCGTCGGTGCAGGAGATCTTCACCGGCCCTTCCTCGGGGATGAAGAACTGTTTGCTGCCGGCTTCGGCACTGCGGTAGAATTTATTATTGATATACCAGTAGACCTTGCCCACATCGTTGCCCACCCGGCAACGCAGCTGGAGAGGTTCGGGATCTTTTTTACTGATAAGGTATTCGCTGCCATTGGAAGGAGAGACCACCACCGGCGCGCCCTCGCGGAAGATCTTCTCGCAGCCGGGGTTATGCGGAGGGATCGGCTGATAGGCGATCCTGTTCTCTTCAAAGTATTCTTTCATCTCCGGCGGGATCACCTTATAGAGTTTTTTCTTATACCCGTTCTCCGGCTGACAGCTCCGGCAATAGGATATTTTTTCATCGGCCGAGACCAGCACTTCCTGCATGTTGTCGCATTTTGCGGAAGGAGAGATCAGGGGAATAAAATAATCGTTGACCAGGTTCGTACAATGGTCGGCCGGCGGCAGCCCTGTCTCCGAACATACGATACGCTGGTCGCAATCCTTTGGCTGTTCAAACCAGCCCTGGTCATCATCGTAGTCGATCGTATTGAAAATGGTGAACAGCAGGGGAGTGGCGGAATTGGCGCCGCTTAGCTCCGGGACGCCCTCAGCGGAAAAATTGCCTATCCAGATGCCGACGGTATATTTCTTGTTATAGCCAATGCTCCATCCATCGCGCCGTCCATAGGAGGTACCGGTCTTCCAGGCGATCTTCGGCAGATGCTGCGTGCTTTCCCAGTTCAAAGGGAAATCGGGACGGTTGATCTTCGACAAGGTCTCGTTGATCATGAAAGTAGCGGCTGGGCTCAGGATTCTCTTTTCATTGTTCTTTGCCGCCTGATCCGCAACACCGAAAGGGACTTCAGGTCCGTGCCCGGCGGCTGCGGCTCCTGCCCCGTCTCCCGGCGCTTCCTCATCCAGCGTATACACGGGTCTGATATATCTTCCTTCATGGGCAAAAACGGAGTACAGCCCCGTCATCTCTTCCAGGGTAGCGCCGCAGCCGCCAAGGATCATCGAAAGACCCAGCTTCCGCTGGTCTTTTTTCACCTGCTGGAAATCGCAGAGGGCGAGGTTCTGTACAAGCTTGTCTTTCCCCAGCGCCTTGAGGCTTTTGACGGCGGGGATATTCAGGGAATGTTCCAGCGCATATTCCATGGTAACATAGCCGGAAAATTTGCGGTCATAGTTCTCCGGCGCATAGCCCTGATAGTTCACCGCCACATCGGTGATCATCATTTTTGGGGTCAGCAGTCCCGCATCGATGCAGAGCCCATATAATAACGGCTTCAGGGTGCTGCCGGGCTGACGGATCGCCGCCGCGCCATTTACCTGCCCGCCATCCGTCGTATCCCGGAAGTCGGCGGAGCCGGTGTAGCAGATCACGCGGTGGGTGGTATTGTCGAGCACGATCACCGCGGCATTGTGAATATTCTTCAGGTTCAGGGTCCTGGAATAATCCTTTACCAGCTTCTCGATCTTTCGCTGGGTGTTCAGCTCGATGGCTGTCCGGATGATGTCCCCACCCTTTTTTTTCAGCCGCCAGGCGAGATGTGGAATAAAATTGGGTACCGCTCCCCGGCTGGCTACCAGCGGTTCGGCCAGCGCATCCTGGATCTCTTTTTCCGAAAAGATCTTTTCGGCGGCAAATCTTCTCAGCCATTTGTTCCGCTCTTCCACGATGCGGTCATTGTTCTTCCCCATCACGAGAGAGGAAGGCCGGTTTGGAATAATGGACAGCGCCGTGATCTCGGCGAGGGAAAGGTGATCGGGGTTCTTTTTAAAATAAAGGATGGAGGCCGACTTTACCCCTTCTATATTGCCTCCATACGGGACTTTGTTGAGGTACATCAACAGGATCTCATCCTTGTTGTATTTCCATTCCAGCTGCAGGGCCCGGAACCCTTCCAGCATCTTGTTCCAGTACGTCCGTTTCTTTGGCTCCAGCTCGCGGGCCACCTGCATGGTGATGGTGGAAGCGCCCGAGGTTCGTCGCATACGGAAAATATTTTTGAAGAAGGCCCGCGTGACCGCAATGAGATTGATGCCCGGATGCGTGTAGAAATATTTGTCTTCCTTCTCCACGATCGTCCTGCGCAGCAGTGGCGAGATCTCGTTCAGCTCGGTCTTCATCCGCCATTGCTGGTCGCTGGTGAGAAATGCATGGATCACCTCACCCCTGCTGTCCGTGACAATGGTGGAATATTCGATCCGGTCGGGGAGGGGAAAGATCCAGTTCAGCAACAGGAACAATACAAAAAAGGACGCCACCGTGATCAGCGTCCTTTTTAAGAAACGCTTTCCGGACCACCGCCGATCCTTGCGCCGGGGCCAACGCCAAAATTCAGGGGACCATCGCTGGAACCATACTTTTATGTTGTTCACCTTTTTATTGTTGACCTTTTGCTCACGAGCGCATGTGCTGACAAGCATTCAATGACATTAACAAATTCTTATGTTGGCAACTCTTGCAAATACCGCTGTCCCTGATGTACATTTATTCCGGGTTTTTTCCCCGACTATATGCACTCCTCCAATCACCCTCCCTAGCTTCTCTCTACTAAATTCTGCTTTTCTTACTTGCCTGCAAGAGAACGGACTGGTTTTTTTACTGTCTTTTTGTATATTAACAGCGTTTTAGAAAAAACCCCCCAAATCTTTCAATCTGACCTCTCTATGCGTATACGAACCGGCTTATCGGGCGCCGCTGCGGTGGCTGCCCTGGCTATTGCCTTCACTTTTTTCACCCTGTCTGCCTGCAACAGGAGCACCGTCAGCTTAGCCTATACCAATGCACGCGACGAGGTGCCCGCGCTGGGCAATCTCGTCTTTCGTTTCGATCAGGCCCTGGTCAAGGACTCCCTGCTCGACCAATGGGATTCTACTCCATATGTGTCTTTCGAACCGAAGATCCCTGGACGCTTCCGCTGGGAGCATCCGGACGAACTGGTCTTTTCGCCATCCTCACCCCTGGCGCCCGCTACGACATTCAAGGCAACACTGAAGAACGATATCCTCCAGTATAGTTCCTTTGGAAAGATCAAAAAGGCCGACGAGCTCGTTTTCCATACACCCGACCTTAAGCTGAATAATACCAATATTACCTGGGTACTCCAGGATGAGAACAGTTCCGTAGCCCTGCCACAGGTCGATCTGTATTTCAACTACCCCGTCAACCCAACCACGCTCAAGGACAAATTGCAGATAGAAATAGGCGGTCAACCCGCGACCTATACTTTGCAGACCCTGTCGGCAGACGATAAGATTTCCCTGCGTCTGCTCAATCTGAAAATGGAGGATAAAACGTACAGCGCAAAGATCAGTATCGACAAGGGCCTTGTGCCGGAAGGCGGCGTGAATGGCAGTAAGGAGAAAATAGCGGCAGACGCCTCGGTCCCTTCCCCCTTTGTACTACAGATCAACGAAGTAACCACCGAGCACGATGGGGAGACCGGGACTATAAAAGTTACCACCAGCCAGCAGGTGAACCCTGCCGGGCTTGCCGCAAGCGTCAAGCTCGACCCTGCCGTGAAATTCAGCGTGGAGCCTTCCGATGACGGCTTTACCATCCGGAGCGACAATTTTGATCAGGCCAAAAGCTATGAACTGACCCTTGCCAAAGGTCTCCGCGGCCGTATAGGCGGAGTGCTGCACGAGCAATATAATACAAATATCACGTTCGGGGAGCTGGCGCCATCGGTTGGCTTTGTCAATGACAAAGGCGTATACCTTTCAGGAAAGGGAGCGCAGAACGTCGAGGTGAAGATCATCAACGTGCCAAAGGTTAAGGTGATCGTCTCCAAGATCTATGAGAATAATCTGCTGGCGGCCCAGCGTTATGGCTATGAACCCAAGGATAACCAGACCAGCACCAATTCTTCCGAAGGCGGCGATGGGGAAGAAGAAGGGGATGGCGGCCGGTATTACGAAGGCAGCGGTGGCGACGCCACGCTGGGCGATGTGATCTGGCAACAGGAGATAGATACCCGTTCTCTTCCTAAATCCGGGAGCAACCGTGTTTTCAATTTCAATATTGCCGATAAGATACCCGATTTCAAAGGCATCTACCATGTGACGATCCGTTCTACTAAGAATTACTGGGTGAAAGACAGTCGCTTCGTGTCTTTGTCCGACATCGGGCTGATCGCAAAGGAAGGAAAGGAGAAAGTGCTGGTATTTGCCAATTCCCTGAAGACGGCCACTGCTCTGGCAGGCGTGAACATCATCGCCTATGGCGCCAACAACCAGGTGCTGGGAATGGGCGCCACCGGCGCGGATGGGGTTGCGGAGATCGCTTATTCGAGGAAAGACCTGGCCGGTTTCCGTCCGGCTATGATCATTGCAAAGACCGCGGAAGACTTTACCTGGCTGCCTTTTGGCACGACAAAAGTGAACATGTCGCGTTTTGAGACAGGTGGCCGGCGAAGCAACAGCTCAGGGCTGGACGCCTTTATCTATCCGGAAAGAGACATCTACCGTCCCGGAGAGAAGCTGAACTTTTCCGTTATCATCCGCGACCGGCAATGGAAATCCCCCGGCGAGCTTCCCGTAAAGCTGAAGTTCCTCCTGCCTAACGGCAAGGAGCTGAAGAGCTTCCGCAAGACGCTCAACGAACAGGGATCGCTGGATGGCAGCGTAGACCTTGCCGTTTCGGCCATTACCGGCAGCTATTCGCTGGAAGTCTATACTTCAAATGATGTCTTGCTGTCAACCCAGCCGTTCCGTATCGAAGAATTCGTGCCTGACCGCATCAAGGTCACGGCAAAGCTGGACAAACCCTGGCTGGAAGCAGGAGATGCTTCCCATCTGAGCATCCATGCCGTGAATTTCTTCGGACCGCCCGCTGCCAACCGTAATTACGAATGCGAGATCCAGGTGAAACAACGTTCGTTCCGTCCAAAGAAATATGATAAATTCGATTTTGGCCTCAATGGCCCTGCCAGCCAGAATGCGTCCTTCGATAAAACGGTCCGCGAAGGCAAGACGGATGAGCAGGGTAATGCCACGGAGAAATATACCGTTCCGGATATATTCAAGAACATCGGTCTCCTCCAGGCCACGTTCTATGCCACCGTCTTCGACGAGACCGGCAGGCCCGTCAGCCGTAGCACTTCGGTGGATATCTTCACACAATCCGTTTTCTTCGGGGTATCCGATGATGGATACTATTATTACCCGTTGAACCAGGCCGTGCAGTTCCCCCTTATCGCGCTGGACAGAAAAGAGAACGTGCTGAATGGCTCCCCTGCCCATGTGGAGGTCATCAAACATGAATACCGCACGGTGCTGACCAAGAGCGGCAGCTATTTCCGTTATGAGTCGCAGAAGGAAGACAAACTGATCAGCTCTGCCATCGTCACCGTCAGAGGGGAGAGCACGAATTATTCTTTTGTCCCCCGGTCGCCCGGCGACTATGAGCTGCGCATTTCCATCCCCGGCTCCAACAGCTATGTAAGCAGGAGCTTCTACAGTTACGGATCATGGGGCGGGGACAACGCATCCTTTGCGGTCAACAATGAAGGACATATCGATATAGAACTGGACCGGCCCTCATATTACACCGGGGAAACGGTCAAGGCATTCTTCAAGACCCCATTCAGCGGGCGCATGCTGGTGACCCTCGAGACGGATAAGGTGGTCTCCTATCAATATGTGAATGTAGACAAACGCACCGTCTCCCTCGATCTGCCGCTCAGTCCTGGGACGATCCCTAATGTATATATTACCGCCACCCTGATCAAGCCCCATGAACTTTCCGATATTCCGCTCACGGTCGCTCATGGCTTCCAGTCCGTGAAAGTCGAGGAAAAAGACCGCCGGATAGACGTCGATATCATGGCTCCCAAATCGGTGCGTTCTCATACCCATCAGAAAATACGGGTAAAGGCGGCGCCAAACAGCATGGTCACGCTCGCAGCCGTAGACAATGGGATCCTGCAGATCTCCGATTTTGAAACCCCCGATCCTTACGCCCATTTTTATGCGAAGCGGGCCCTGGAAGTAAACGGTTACGATCTTTATCCTCTCCTCTTCCCCGAGGTCAAGCCCAGCCTGAGCAGCACCGGGGGCGACGCGGAGAGCGACATGAAAAAAAGGGTGAACCCCATGCCGGCCAAACGGATCAAGCTTGTCTCCTACTGGAGCGGTATTGCGCAGGCCGGTGGCAATGGCGAGGCGGAATTTGAATTCGATATTCCACAATTTTCGGGCGAGCTCAGGCTGATGGCCGTGGCTTATAAGAATGAAAGCTTTGGCTCTAAAGAGGCGGCGATGACCGTGGCCGATCCCATCGTGCTGAGCACGGCCCTGCCCAGATTTCTGAGCCCTGGAGATACGGTGACCGTACCCGTTACCATCACCAATACGACGGCTGGAACGGCTACCGCAAATGCACGGCTGAAGATCAGCGGGGCGCTCCGGGTTGTGGGCAGCGACCAGCAGTCCGTCAGCATTGCCCCGAACAGCGAGGGACGGGCTATCTTCCAGGTCGTCGCGCCACCGATGATCGGAGTTGGGAAAGTGTCCGTGGAAGTCAGCAGCCTTGGAGAGAATTTCAGCGACGAGACCGAGATCAGCGTTCGGCCGGCTTCTTCCCTGCAAAAGGTTACAGGCTATGGCGCGGTCGATGGAGGAGCAGCTCAGCAGCTTACGCTGACTACGGGCGATTTTATTCCTTCCAGCGTGGATTACCAGCTTGTCGTTAGCAGGTCCCCGGCGATAGAAATGACCAAATATCTTAGCTGGCTCGTGGAATACCCCTACGGTTGCACCGAACAGACCGTATCCTC
This sequence comes from Puia sp., assembly GCA_035317125.1. Lineage (GTDB taxonomy): Bacteria > Bacteroidota > Bacteroidia > Chitinophagales > Chitinophagaceae > Puia. Next base: position 315 of record DATHHO010000063.1, on the reverse strand, counting down.
TGCTTTCCCACAATTATATTATGGCGATCTGGCCGACCTGGTGCACCAGAACCGGTCTGCCGAAAAAACAAACGCCAATGCGAATATCCTCGAAGCCATCCGCAAGATAAAAATGCGGCAGTTGTACAGCGGCGCGGTCACCCTCTGGGATAACGAAGGCACCGAGAACTGGTGGGCTACGATCTATTCCGCTCATTTCCTGCTGGAAGCCCGTAAGGCGGGGTTTGACGTGGATAAAGGACTTCTGGAGACGATGCTGGGGTATATCAACAACCGGCTGAAGAACAGGGAGACGATAACGTATTACTATAACCG
>DATHHO010000062.1:0-48576 GCA_035317125.1 Puia sp. | reverse complement strand
TCCCAGGATCACGCTATTCCCATATCTGTATTTTCTTTCCGGGCCATCTTGCGACATGGAAGGGATATAGCAAGCCTGGCTATGTTTTCTGCTCCAATGGATCATTAAGCTGGAGAAGCTCCAGGCGGCGGCCATATTATCTTTCCCATCTATCAGCGCAATTTGCCCATCTGCGTTCCTGATCTTACCGGCGCCGGTATCAAACCCTATGAGCTGCATAGTAAGCCCTGTTCTCGGATGCCTTTTTCCGGTGATATGGATACCGCCAAAATTCCTCCGGTTTTGCCGTCCCCTGAGGTCATCGTACCCGTATCTATGGACAAATGCCTCCACGCCTTCTTCTTTGTAAAGACCAGCCGTAGGCTCGGGCGTCATCAGCGTGATTATCGCGCTGTTTAATCTGCTGAAATTTCTGACACTAAACTGTTTGAGTTCCCATCCCAGATAATCGGGTTCGGAATAGCCATTAGGGGTAATTCCCAGTTCAGCCTCCAGCGTATAGCCACCACAGTTGGGTGAGGTGCATGGAAGTATATGGTTGTGTTTGTCCAGCCTTTTTGAGGTGATCCATTCCAGGGCGCTGATCCTCGTTAATTCTGCAATCAGTCTTTGCCGGTTATTGGTGATCTCCGGAAGATCCATTATCTGAAAAACACCCAGCGCGTCTGTGTGGAGAAGATTGAATTCATTGGCTATTGCTGAATCCGGCGCTGCAACATAGCCAAGTATCCTGCCATCACCCGCGACGGAAAGAAAGAGCAATCTTCCGGCAAGCCGCTGCGTCATCAGGTCCGATGGAGGATGCTGACAACCCTTTAGAAATCCAGAGAAACGGACTTCAGGATATTTGGGATATAAAATAAGCTGAGCATTTGGAGCGAGGGAGATCTGCCCCTCTTCGGTTATCCAGCTGAAATTCAGGCCGGCTTTGAATCTTTCTCTTTCCCAGTCTCCGGCGGGCTCAGTTTCTATCGATGATATGGGGAATATATTGAGGATCTCAAAGCTTCCCCCCAGATAAATCTGATTTTTGGAATTATCATTAGGGGCGAGCTGTTTTGCATATATCTTCCGGCAGCCGTTGGCTGCAAAAATGGAGTTTATATTGACAAGGTTCATTTCTTCTTTAACAGCTCTTTTACCAGTTGTCTGGCAACGGACTGTATGAGCGGAACGGTGACCGAGTTGCCAAACTGTTTGTATGCCTGGGTGTCGGACACCGGAATCACAAACTGATCTGGGAATCCCTGTAGTCTGGCGCATTCTCTCGGAGTCAGGCGTCTTGGATTTTTCCCTTTCTGCGGGATCAATATTTCGGAGCCGTCTTTGTAATACCGGGCTGAAATGGTCCTCGATATTCCATCCAGGTCGACAAGGCCAAAGCCAAAACCATTGCCTTTCTCCTTGTGTTTGGCCGCATAGTTCTGAAGATATTGCCAGAGTTTATTACTAAGCGTGTATTTGCTGTCGGCCTTTGGATCCAGTATTTCCCGGATGACCTTCGAAGGCTCGGGGAGTTTGGGGAATTCAAAGTTTTCTTTTCCGCCAAAAACTTTTGTGTCAAAACCCACGATGATGATCCTTTCTCTGTGCTGGGGTACAAAATGTTTGCCGTCGAGGACTTTGAAATGAACGGAATAGCCAAGTTCTTTCAGGGTGTTCGAAATGATGTTGAAGGTATTTCCCTTGTCATGCGAGATGAGGTTCTTTACATTCTCGAGCATAAAAGCTTTTGGTCTTTTGTGCTGTATGATCCTTGCGAGGTCGAAAAACAGCGTCCCCTGCGTCTTGTCCAGAAAGCCATGTGCCCTTCCCAATGCATTCTTCTTCGAAACCCCAGCGATCGAAAAGGGCTGACAGGGGAATCCCGCCAGGAGCAGGTCATGATCCGGAATGTCCGCTTCATTTATTTTGGTGATATCGCCGAATGGCACTTCTCCAAAATTGACTTCATAGGTTTTTTTTGCCTGATTGTTCCATTCGCTGGTAAATACACATTTACCGCCCTGGCTCTGATAGGCCAGCCTTATTCCACCTATTCCTGCAAACAGGTCGATAAATTTAAATTTGGGAGTCGTTGGTGGTGCGAAGGGAATATCCCATTTGACAGGAAGGTAAGCGCTGAATTCAGGTGTCTCTTCTATCTTGAGCTGCTGATACCTTTCGATCAGATATTCCTCGGCGCGGGGCTGATAGTATTGTGATACCCCATTTTTGTGATTCTGCAGATAGTGCGTGAGCCAGGCAAACCCGTCGTCTGTCTTATTATCGATTTCAATTTTCAGTTTTTCACGTATCTGAGAGTACTTGTTGGACATTTTAACCAGATTAGTAACTTTTGGGTCTTCCATGCAATTTGGCCATTTTTTGAGGATTTTATCTGTTCTCCCCGTCTAAAGTATCCACCTTCGAGCGTTAATGTGTTAATAACTATGCTTCGATGGCTTTATGCGATGAAACTTGCTGAATGCGGGGAGGGCGGATCCGGGGGTAATATACTAAAAATATTGGGAATATGGATAGGATTTTTAGCAGAATGAATATGGCTCCTGGTTTCATTTGCCAGACTGGGAGGTCTTCCTCTGATTGTCGGTGAAAGAGCTGGTTTGGAATTGGTCGCCGCCCCCAGCGGACATATTTTAGACGGACAGGTCTCCGGTTGGTGGCAAAAGAAATGTTTGGCTTAATTTTTATCAAGTATGTGTAGTCTGCTGGTTTATAATTTAATATTAGCACTAATGTCGTTATAAAGCAGTAACTTCTCCATCACTGAGAAATAGCATTTCCGGGGTGGGTATTTGCCTATGAGCAGTTTTCTTCTTTCTGACTGCCGCACGGAAATTTAGTTCCCTTTCCTTGCAAAAGGGGAAACGGATTGGTTAAGCAAAAATTTTATTGGCGAAGCTGTCAGGCAGGGACCAGGAATTTATTAACCAGACAGGAAATGAATAGAATCAGCAAATCAGATGAATTGATCGAGGCCAAAAAGCGCCTTTTTTTCCAGAGTGAAGAAATGGATAAGCGTGCTGCGGAGCTGATCCTTATCAACAGAGAGCTTGTTTTTCAAAACAAGGAGATCGAAAGGCAGGCTGCCGAACTGATCGTTGCCAATAAGAAGCTGGCTTTACAAAAAGAACAAAGCGTAAAAGAAGCTTCGGATTACAAGTATGCCCTGAACGAATCGTCCATCCTGGCCATTACCGATCAGAAAGGCATCATCATCCACGTGAATGCAAATTTCTGCAAAATCTCCAAATACGAAGCCGCTGAGCTGATCGGGCAGGACCACCGCATAATCAATTCGGGCTTCCATCCGAAGGAGTTTATGCGCGATATGTGGGTCACCATCTCAAGGGGGAAGATATGGAAAGGGCAATTGAAGAACAGGGCTAAAGATGGAACCCATTACTGGGTGGATACTACGATCGTTCCCTTTTTAAATAAGGAGGGCAAACCTTATCAGTATGTGGCTATCCGTGTGGATATCACGGACCATAAGAATGCAGAAGAAAAGGTGATCCAGGCCTATAAGGAAAAGGAGGCCGTGCTGAATCGGATCAGCGATGGGGTTGTGTCGTTTGACAACGACTGGCGGTATACGTTTATCAATAATGCCTCATTGGTCATGCATCCGCTGGGAAAGGAGAAAACCCTGGGCAGGGTGCTCTGGGACGTGCATCCGGAAATCAGAGGCACGGTGTTCTGGGATAAATACCACGAAGCCATGCTCACCGGGAATGTTACCGAGATCGAAAGCTATTATGCTCCGAGGGGCGTCTGGTTGTTTGTCAAGGTCTACCCATCGCCCGATGGCCTGACAATTTTCTTTAAGGACGTCACCGAACGGAAAAAGATAGAAATGGATCTCGCGAAGACGCTTAAAGAGGTTTCGGATTATAAATTTGCGCTTGACGAGGCTAATATCGTGGCCATTACCGACCAGAAAGGGGTTATCACGCATGTGAATGACAATTTTTGCCGGATTTCGAAATACAGCCGGGAAGAGCTGATCGGGCAGGACCACCGGATCATTAATTCGGGTCATCACTCAAAAGAATTTATCAGAAATATCTGGGTTACCATTGCCAGCGGGAAAGTGTGGAGGGATGAGATCATGAACAAAGCGAAAGATGGGACTGTTTATTGGGTGGATACGACCATCGTCCCCTTTCTGGACGAGGCGGGCAAGCCCTATCAGTATGTCGCTATCCGGGTCGATATTACCCAGCGGAAACTGGCGGAACAGGAAGTAGGCATCCTGAACGAAGGCCTGGAATTACGGGTGAAAGAGCGAACGGAGGAGCTGGAATCTTTTTCCTACTCCGTATCGCACGATCTCCGGGCGCCCTTGCGGGCGGTGAATGGCTATGCGCAAATGCTCAGGGAAGACAAGGACGTAATGCTGGATACCGAATCCAGGCGCATCGTGGATAATATAGTGAATAATGCCACCCGGATGGGCCAGCTCATCGACGATCTCCTTGCTTTTTCGAGGCTCGGACGGAAGGAGATGGTGATGCTGAATATACCGATGAAGGATATCGTGGAGAACCTTTGTAGTGAAATTAAAAACGAATTCGAAAGCCGCTCCATTCAATTTGAAATAAAGGAATTAAGCCCGATACTGGGCGACCGCGTCGCTATGAAGCAGGTATGGACCAATCTGATTTCCAATGCGGTGAAATTCTCCGCTTTCAAGGAAAGACCGGTCATCGAGATCGGTTCCCAGACTGAAGGCAATGAGGTAATCTACTATATCAAGGATAACGGAGCCGGGTTTGACATGCGCTATGCCAACAAGCTGTTTGGGGTATTTCAGCGTCTGCACAGCAATGTCAGGTTCGAAGGTACGGGAGTGGGCCTCGCTATCGTCCACCGGATAATAACCAAGCATGGCGGTAAGGTCTGGGCAGAAGCGAGGGTAAATGAGGGGGCGGAATTTTATTTTTCGCTGCCAATAAATTCTATATCATGAAACAGGAAATAGATGTGCTGATCGTTGAGGACAATCCCAGCGACGCGGAAATGACGACCAGGGCGTTGAAGAAGAACAACTTTGCCAACCGGCTTTTTCATGTCAGCGATGGAGCTGAGGCGCTTGACTTTATTTTTGGGGAGGGCGAGTATGCCGGTGAGCAGATCGGCCATACCCTGAAACTGATCCTGCTTGATCTTAAAATGCCCAGGGTAAATGGAATAGAAGTGCTGCAGAAGATCAAGGCTGACGCGAGAACGAAGAAGATCCCGGTGGTCATGCTTACTTCCTCCAAGGAAGACCCGGATATTCAGAAATGTTATGATCTGGGCGCGAATGGCTATGTCGTAAAGCCCGTTGAATTCTCCGAGTTTCACAAGACGATCACGAATATCGGCCTGTTCTGGTTGATGGTAAACGAACCTCCTCAATGAAAAAAAAATGAATACCCAAACGAAAATATTGATCGTCGAGCATGACACCCAGGACATTGAACTGCTGAAATACGCCTTGACAAAGGGGGGTATCTCTTACATCTCGGAAGTCGTCGAGAATGAGCTTGATTATTGCGCCTCGCTTGAGCGTTATCAGCCGGATATTATTCTCTCCGACTACTCTTTCCCCTCGTTTGACGGACTGAGGGCTTTTACACTCCGGGAGTCTTTATGTCCCAATGTTCCATTTATATTCGTTTCGGGGGCTATCGGAGAGGAGACCTCCGTGGAGCTGATCAAAAAGGGGGTGACGGATTTTGTGCTGAAAGACAAGTTATTCAGCTTATGTCTGAAGGTGAAGCGGGCGCTGTGCGAATCTCTTGAGAAGCGGCAGAAGATTGGCGCCGAGCAGGACCTGCGAAAGAGCGAGAGAAGATTGTCCAAAGCGCAGGAGCTGGCGCATATGGGTAGCTGGGAGTTCGATTTTGCCACAAACGATATCCTGTGGTCCGACGAGACGTTCCGGATCTATGGAATTGAATGCGATCATTGCAGGCAGTCATTTATGACGGCGCTGTCGTTTGTCCATCCCAAGGATCTGGTCCTTGTCTTAAAGAAGATAAAACGGGCGCTGAATACGTTGAGCGATTTTTCCATCCATTTCCGGATTGTCCGCACCGGTGGGACGGTCCGGCATATTTTTCTGGACAGCAAACTAGAAATTGATGCGATGGGTCAACCTTCGGGTTTCTACGGGATCGTACACGATGTCACGGACACGGTGTTGCTGGAAAATAAGATCGTTCAGGAAAGGCTGACCAGACAAAGGAAGATCTCCGAGGCGGTATTGACCGCGCAAGAAAACGAGCGGTCGTTTATTGGGAAAGAGCTACATGAAAATATCAATCAGATCCTTGCAGTGGTCAATCTTTACTTACAGTTGGCCAGGAGTTATCCTGACGAAACCATTATGTATCTTGATAAATCGAGCAAGATGGTCGGGACGGTGATCGAAGAGATCCGTAAAATTTCAAAGGTACTGACTATGCCGGCGCTGAAATTCATCGGTTTGTTCGCCAGCATCAGGACCCTGGTTTATGATGTCAACCTGACTAATTCGACAAAGGTAGATTTTGAGACCGGAAGCGTCTCTGAAGAATCCCTGAATGAGAAATTGCAGCTGACGCTTTACCGGATCGTTCAGGAGCAAATGACGAATATTCTAAAGCATGCCCATGCGACCAGCGCCACCATTCGTCTGAGCATCTCGGAAGATCAGCTGGTCTTGCTGATCTCGGACAATGGCGATGGATATGATCCGGCTAAAGAAATTGATGGAGTTGGCATTATCAATATCCGGAGCAGGGCCGAGGCCTATCACGGACAGGTCAGTATTTCGTCAAGACCCGGAGAAGGGTACGTCCTTAAAGTTCAGATGCTGTTGAACCCGGAGAATGCGCCGGGTACCGAGGCAGCGGTGTCTTACGTTCCATAATGAGGATGTCCTTCTTTTTGGCCAGCCGTAATCGGGTGTCCGTTGCAGTGACCGGGCGGCCTTGGCAACAAAAAAACCTCCAATTTTAGTCGGAGGTCTTTCAGAGAATTTGAACTTTCAGTTTTCCTGTTGAGTACCCGGATTACAGGGCTGGGTTTGTTCAGTGGTCTTTCTTTCGGATTGGATAGGTCAAAAGTAAGCTGCAATAGCCCCTCATGCAAGGTTAATCCCGGGGCATTGGTGAAACCAGGGATATACACTTACCAAAGAATAAATAAGCGGCCTCTTCCCTGGGCGATAAGATTCCTAAGCCGCCAAATCCCTGACCGGTCAGGTCTATTTTCAACCTTTTCGGGTCAAAATTGTTTATACGGATGGGCTATTCGCCCCATAAACAAAAGCTATGGAAATAGGGATTGACAGTTTTGCCGCCATGTTCACGAACACGACGGGTAATTCGCTGGACGATAAGGATAGTATGGCCCAGCTGCTGGAGCGGATCGAACAGGCCGACCGGGTAGGGCTGGATGTGTTCGGGATCGGGGAGCATCACCGGAAGGGATTTCTGGATTCGGCGCCTGCGCTGATCCTGGCGGCTGCTGCGGCGCGCACGAAGCGTATCCGGCTGACGAGCGCCGTTACGGTGTTGAGCGCGGCTGACCCTGTACGTGTCTTTCAAAGCTTTGCCACGCTGGACCTGATCTCGCAGGGAAGGGCGGAAATGGTGGTTGGGCGGGGCTCCTTTATAGAATCTTTTCCGCTGTTTGGCCTGGAACTGGAAGACTATGACGCCCTGTTTACGGAAAAGCTGGGCCTGCTGCTCCGGATCCGGAATAACGAGTTCGTCACCTGGTCGGGCAAGTTCCGGCCTGCGCTCGACAACCAGCCTGTCTATCCAAGGCCGTTACAAGATCCATTTCCCATCTGGATAGGCGTGGGTGGCACGCCTGCATCGTTTGTCCGGGCCGGCACGCTTGGGCTGCCCCTTATGGTGGCGGTCATCGGCGGGGAAACGCACCGGTTCAGACCCCTGGTCGATCTTTACCGGGAGGCCGGAAAAAAAGCCGGGCATCCACCGGAGCAACTGAAAGTAGGGCTTCATTCCCTTGGCTATGTGGGCAAGACCACGGAAGAAGCGGTCGACGATTTTTATCCTGGCTATGCGGCCGGGATGACGAAGATCGGGAAAGAGCGGGGATGGCCGCCGATGACAAGGGCTTCGTTCGAGGCTCAGCGTGGCCCGAGAGGCGCCTTGCTGGTCGGTGGTCCGGAAGAGGTAGCCGAAAAGATCCTTCGCCACAGCGAAGCGCTGGGTGGCATCTCCCGGTTGACCTTTCAGATGGACAGCGCATCGTTGCCGCATGATGTGCTTATGAAATCCATCGAACTGATCGGGAATACCGTGGCGCCGATCGTCAGAAAAGGAGTGAGTTCTTTAAATCCCTGATATATGGAAATTGCTTTACTGATCGTTATCTGCATATTGCTGGTCATCGCGATCATCCTTATCGTCGTTTCGAGGAGCGATCTCCGCGTAAACCGGGAAGAAAATGCCAGCATGGCCAGAGACAACCGCACCGAACTGAACGCAACCCTGCGGAACATTACGGAACAAAGTCAGCTTGCCCTGAAGGAGATCAACAAAACGCTGGATGATAAAGTGGGGGCCTTGACCGATAAGACAGAAGTCAAGCTGGAAAAAATAAATAACCAGGCCAAAGACGATAACCGGCTGATCCGCGATGCGCTGGTAACGGCCTTTAAAGGCTTTCAGGAAACCTTCGACAGCAATATCAGATCCTTCAACGATTTGCAACGGGAGAAATTCGGGCAGTTGGATGTCAAACAAAACGAGCTGGTCAGAAGCACGGAAACGAAACTGGAAAGTATCCGGGTCACCGTGGAAGAAAAGCTGGAGAAGACGCTCAGCGAAAGGCTGGGACAGAGCTTCGAGACTGTTGGGAAGCAACTGATCGAAGTACAGAAAGGCCTGGGCGAAATGCAGACGCTTGCCCAGGATGTAGGCGGGCTGAAGAAAGTGCTGAGCAATGTAAAGATGCGTGGAGGCTTTGGGGAAGTCCAGTTACACATGATGCTGGAAAGCATTCTGGCCCCTGAACAATACGAAGCCAATGTGGCCACCCGGCAGGGCAGCAGCGAGCGCGTAGAATATGCCGTCAAATTCCCAAACAAAGAAGGCGAAAGAGAATTCGTCTGGTTGCCGGTCGATGCAAAATTTCCAAAAGACGCCTATGAACAATTACAGACTGCCTATGATGCCGGCGATCTGCAACAGATAGATAATGCGCAGAAGGTGCTTGAAGCCGTTATCCGGAAAATGGCAAAGGATATTTGCGATAAATATCTCGATGCGCCGAACACCACCAATTTTGGGATCATGTTCCTGCCCTTTGAAGGTTTGTTTGCCGAGGTGGTCCGTAAGGCCAGCCTGCTGGAGCAGGTGCAACGGGAATATAATGTGATCATTACCGGACCCACCACGCTGGCGGTCATCCTCAATAGCCTTCAGATGGGATTCCGCACACTGGCCATCCAGAAAAGAAGCAGCGAGGTGTGGAAGATCCTGAGCACCGTAAAGAAAGAGTTCAGTCAGTTTGGCGGTATGCTTGACAAGGCCCAGAAGAATATCCAGACGGGTCTTAACCAACTGGATGATGTCGTCGGGGTGAGGACCCGGGCTATCCAGCGGCAGCTTAAAGGGGTGGAGACGTTGAAGGATGCCGGGGAGCATATTGGGATCACCGATCTGCCCGATACGGAGTTGCCCGATACGAATATGCCCGATACCGATCTGCTGGATGGGCTGGGGGCTTGATCAGGGGGTATGAACTGGTTGTATGATCAGGGGGTATGAGGGATAGAGGCAGCGCCGCCGCCCTTCAGGGCTGAGGCCTTTTCATAAAATCTTTGCGCGGTCGATCTGTCGCCCTTGGCCATATAAAAATCACCCATGGCCCCGTATGCATTAAAACTTTTTGGGTAGTTTTCGATATTCATATCGAGGAAGTAGAAGGCTCTGTCAAACTGCCGTCCGCCTCTGAGCTGGTGGGCAAGGCCCTGTAAGAGCTGTTCGGGTGGCGAGAGGGTGTACCCCATCTGTCTGCTCAGCATTTTATAATGCGCTGCGATCAGCGTATCTCCTTTGTAGGACGGTTTAAAAAATTCCCCGAAGGGTATCTGGTAGCTATAGAATTTAAAGAGTGCGCGCAAACCGTCGTATTCATCGATCATCGAGACCGACCCGTGATCGTAGTCGGGGTAATATTTCCAATTGAACGATAAGCCATTTTGTGGATGGGCATTCAGATAATGGCCCAGTTGCAGGATGGAGCGGATATGCAGGGTGGAGAAATTGGTATCCTTTTTTACCTGGATCGTATCCATCCCACCGGGCATCGTGTTGGCCATGGCCAGGAACAGGGAACGGCCGGTGAAGGTTGGTTTCTTTAGGGTAAGGTTTGCCTGTTGTAGCAGTTGCTGATCGCTCCACCACATACTGGGGTCGCTGGCCAGATATGCATTAAAAAGATTTGTATGATGGAGGAGGATATGCATGGTCATCAGACCGCCGAAGGAATGACCGATGAGCAAGCGGTAGGGGGCGGTTGGATAAACAGAATCGATATGCGGCATGAGCTCCTTTTCGAGGAACGAGATAAAATTTTCACCGCCACCTGTATGCGCAGCGGAGGCGCTGTCCAGCATAGGAGCAAATGTGGCATGGGTTGGGGTAAGGTCCCGGTTGCGGTCGGTATTCGGTATCCCTACGAGGATCATTTGCGGGAACATGGTATTCCCCCCGCCGCCGCCCATCTGCCGGAGCATGACGGCGACGGTTGAAAAATTGGATTCATCCCCATCCAGGAGATAGACAACGGGATAGCGTTGGGGGTAAAAGATACCATCGGGTGAGGTAGTGTCGGGCATGGATACCCATAGTCTCCTTTTCTCGCGGAGGATCTTCGAGTACACGCTGTCCGATCTTCCTATCGTGATGGTGGCGCTGGGCTGGGCATGGGTGATAGCGGTTGAAATCAGTAAAAAACAAAATAAGACCGGCTTCATACTTGCTGTATTTTCAACAAGTTTAGGGTTTAAAAACATCCCGTTTTTACAAATGTGATGAACAGGCGTAAAAACGGGATGGGCTAATCCTTTATCAGCTTCAGGGTCTGTGTCCCTTCTTTGGTCATGATCTTCACCAGATACAATCCGCAAGGGAAGTTCTGACCAAACTGGTAGGTATGTGGCGCTTCGCCTTTTGTCTGCCAGACGATGTGCCCGAAAAGATTGAATACCTGTATTTCAACTGGTTGCTCTGTGCTGCTGCTGAGCGACAGGGTAAAGAAGGTCGTGCTCGGATTGGGCCAGACGGTGGCCCGCACGGAATTATCGTCGTTTCCTCCTTTTGGTCCGCGGTTCTGAATGTTGATCGTGGTCTGATCGAGGGCGATGCAACCGTGATCATCTTTTACCGATACCTGATAAGTCCCCGGAGAAAGATTGCCGAAGGTTCCGGAAGGCTGATAGCTGCTGCCATTGTCGATGCTGTACTGATAAGGAGCCGTTCCACCCGTTCCGGTTACGGTGAAGGAACCATTGGCGTGTCCATAGGTCGCGTCGGCCCGGTCGACGACTTTGAGCGACAATCTGAAAGGCTGATCAACGATGGTAACGGCAACTGCAAATTGTCCGGACAGGTCGTCTTTGACAAAGACCACATAAATACCGGTTGAAACGGAGAAGCTGTTGCTGGTCTGAAACGGCATACCGTTCAGGCTGTACCGGTATGACCCGGAACCACCCGTCACATTGACCATGATCGTGGTCTGCCCGCCATGACAAAGGATCTTGCCGGCAGTGATCGTTGCCGAAGGGTGACCGAATACGGAAACAACGGTCGTTGTGTATGCTGTGCAGCCGCCAGTGGTCAGGGTATAGATTATGGTCGCCGTACCTGACGTAATGCCTGTTACGATGCCGGTGGAAGGATCGATGGATGCGTTGGTGCTGTTGCTGGTCCAGATCCCGCCCGGCGTATTATCGGTCAGGTGGATGGTCTTACCAATGGCAACTGAAGTGCCTCCGGGAGCCATGATCGGCGCGACGGTCAACGGGGCCGGTTGAGTGATGGTAATATTGGCGGCGGAGAATTGTTTGCTGGCGTCGACGACGGAATCACGGTATGTTCCGGCGGGGAGGCTGGTGAAGACCCCGGTGGAATTATGTTGGGTTGTGCCGCTGGTGGAGTTGGTCAGGTAATAAGTATATGGCGCAGTCCCACCACTGACGGTAAAGCTTACGGAACCGGTAAGGCCATTGCAGGTGGCATTCGTGACCGTGGAGGTGACCAGCAGTTTTGCTGCGGGTGCATAGGAGCTGTCGGTAAGGGTGTAATCGGCAAATTGAGCTGTTGAAAAAGGTTGTACTTTGAGGTAGTAGGTGCCCGCGGCGAGGTTGTTCAGGGAGATAGAGTCTGTTGCGGGACCGTTGCCGTTAAAGACTTCCCTGGATCCGAGCTGCGTGGCGCCGTTGGCGGCAAAGAGCCATAGGTTCACGTCGAGGGTGTTGTTACTGTAGACACTGCCTCTGGCGGTGGTCAGGAATGCCTTGAACAAACCCGGGCCGGTGGTGGTGACCTTATACCAGTCTGCGGAATCGCGCACGTGATTGTAATAATAGCCGACATGACCGGTGGTTTTGGTATTTGGCGGCAGGTTTTGGGCAGTAGCTGCGCTGCCGTTTGGTTCCGTATCGGGCGCCAACGCCGGGGTAAAGAGGCTGTCGGTGATCGTATAGGTTGCAAACTGGGCGGTGGAAAAAGGCTGGACCTTTATATAGTAGGTGCCGGGGGCGAGCCCATCGGTCGTGGTCAGACTGGTTGCGGGGCCATTGCCGTTGAAGACTTCCACGGAGCCCAGTTGCGTGGTGCCGTCGTTGTCATAAAGCCATATACTGACATCGAGGGTATTGTTGCTGTACACGCTGCCTCTGGCCGTGGTGAGATAGACGCGCAGCAATCCGTCAGCCGTGGTGGTGACTTTGTACCAGTCCGCGGTATCGCGGCGGTTGTTGTAATAATATCCGAGATGTCCGGTCGCGCTGGTATTGACGGGCAGGTTGATGGCCGTCGCTTTGTTGCCGTTGGGTTCCGCATCGGCCGCCAGTTTTGGGGTAAAGAGGCTGTCGGTGATCGTGTAGTTTGCAAACTGGGCGGTGGAAAAAGGCTGGACCTTTATATAGTAGGTGCCTGGGGCGAGGCCGTCGGTCGTGATCAGACTGGTTGCGGGGCCGTTGCCGTTGAAGACTTCCACGGATCCGAGCTGCGTGGTGGCGTTGTTGTCATAGAGCGTTACGTTGACATCGAGGGTGTTGGTGCTGAGCGTGCCGCCCCGGACGGTGGAGAGGTAGACGCGGAGCAGGCCATCGCCGGTGGTGGTAACCTTATACCAATCCGCGGAGTCGCGCTGATGGTTGTAATAGTAACCGAGGTGACCGGTCGTGCTGGTATTGAGCGGCAGGTTGATGGCCGTTGCGGCGGCGCCGTCTGGCTCGGGGTCGGTGGTGAGGATGGCCGGTGTAAAGGTGCTGTTGATGGTATAGTTTGCAAACTGGGCGGTGGAGAAGGGCTGGATCTTTATATAATAAGTGCCTGCGGCCAAGCCATCCGTTCTTATAAAATTTGTTGCCGGTCCGTAGCCATTGAAAACTTCTACCGAACCGAGCTGCGTAACAGCATCATGATCGTAGAGCGTTATATTGACATCGAGCGGGTTCGTGGTGGTGGTACTGATGGCACTGCCTCTCGAAACCGACAAATTTACCTGTAGCAGGCCGTCACCGTTGATCGTTACCTTGTACCAGTCTGTGGTATCGCGCAGGTTATTGCCATAATAACCTACGTGCCCAGTCTTGTCCGTACTGAGGGGCAGGTTGAGGGCTGTGGCGGGAATGCCGTTCGGCTCCGCGTCGTTGGCGAGTGCTGCCGGTGTAAAGACGTCGGAAAGCGTATAGGCGCCGAAGCTGTTAATGGCGTAGGGTTTGATCTGTATGTGGTAGGTACCGGGGGTGAGGCCGTCCGCATTGATGGTACCGGCCTGCGCGCCGTAGGCTTCGCCGGGGGCTCCTATAATGGTGGCGCCGTTCTGGTCCTGAAAGTATATCAAAAGATCGGCGGTACCTGCTGCGGTCAGTTTGAGCTGGAGGAAGCCATCGGCCGGAATGCTGATGGTCCATGCATCCGGGGTCGCGCTGGTCATATTGCCGTTGACGCTGCCGTTCAGCGCCAGGGCGCCGCCCTGGGCAGTTGCCTTATGATTCAATATCAGGAATATGGGGGCAAAGAGAAGGGGTAAAATTTTTTTCATGCTGCTCGTTTTATTTTGGTGAGTCCATGCGGGTGATGGATGGGCGGGTACGAAGGGCTTAAAATTAGGCTGGAAAGAAACGGGGGAAAAGGCTGAATCGACAGACTGCGGTTTAAATCGATGAAGTGGGGGAGCAATGGGCTGGAAGGGATCGCAGCCTGGGGCAGCATTCTGAGCAAATTGACGGTCGGGCAGAATGTGGCGCTGTCGGGTGGTCAGTGGACGTTTGCGGCGATTGTTTGCAATGGGATCTTAATCTCCAGTTTACAACCTTTTCCCGGTGCAGACAGGATTTTTGCGTTGCCGTTATAGGACTCCGATCTGTTCCTGATATTTATCAGGCCAATGCCGCCCTGCTTTTTCTTTGTATCAAACCCGACCCCATTGTCTTCAACTATCATATCGACATTTCTTTTATCCGAAGCTACCTGAATCGTGATAAGGGATGCCCGCGCGTATTTTTCGATATTGTGCAATTGCTCCTGTACGATGCGGTAGAGTGTTTCCTTTATGCCTGCCGGCACATTATTTTCATCGAGATGGCCGGTATCGAGTCTTATTCTCCGGGATGGGTTCATGTAATTTACGGTAAGAAATTCCAGCGCCTCGAGGAAACTGCTGTCTGCAAACCGCGGCAGGACCATCAGGTGCGAAAGGTTCCGCGTTTCAACCAGGGTTTCTTCCACATGGCTGATACAGTCCTCAACGGCTGAAATATTCAATTCTTTTTCGGAGATGGAATACTGCAATTTCATCTTGATGGCCGCCAGCAACTGACTGATATTGTCGTGCAATTCCTGTCCTATCTGGGTGCGTTCGTGTTCCTGGGCCTGTAGCATGGCCCTTGTAATGCTTTTTTGCTGGTCCATCTTACTGGCCAGCCTTTCCTGTTCCAGCCGGCGCAATTCGGTGATATCAATATGCATCACCACCGCCCCGGCGGATTCACTGCCGAGCAGGCGGCTGACAACCATCCGGTAGCAGCTTTTTGTTTTCGGTGTTTCGCAGGCATATTCATAGACAAACTCCTTTATTTTATTGTTTAGTACCGCAGCTAGCCCCGTTGTCACTTCCTTCACATCCCCCTGGTGCTCACCGGTTGCTATTTTTGCACCCGCCAGGTAATTATCACCCACGCCGTACTGACTGCCAATAAAACTATTGCTGTCGGCATGATTGCGCCAGGCATCGTTCACGTCAATAATGACCGCTTTGTCATCCAGTAAGGCAATATTTGCAGGAAGTGTATTTAGAATAGTCAGCAACCTTGCGGCATCGGCTCTTTTTTTGCTGAGGCTGTTCTTCAGATATTCTTCTGCTATCTTACGTTCGGTGATGTCACGGGAAATACAAGCCGTTCCCATCACGGCATTTCCTTCATATATAGGATGGAAAGACATTTCTGACCAGGTATTCCCGTTAAAACCGGAATGTTCGGTTGTAAATGTTTCCCCTGCAAATGCACGCTCATAAAATTCGCTGAACATCTGCAACTGGCTGGCAGAAAAACCCGGTCCTAAAATGGTTCCGCCACTTGCAATGCTTTTGCCGGACAGTCGGGAGACCATTTTATCGAATGCCTGGTTGGAAGTGATCAGGTTGAAATCCCGGCTGACGCTCCACATCGGGTCGTCTGTGTTATTTATCAACGCATGCAGGTTACTGCGATCAAATTCGCGCTGTTGTTCCGCCTTTTTACGTTCGGTAATATCTCTGAAGAAAATTGAGAGCCCATCGGCCGACGGATAGATATGGTTTTCCAGCCAGACATCCATTGGCAGATAATATTCTTCAAAATGGATGTAATGTTGTTCATCCAGGGCCTTGTGATACACATGATAGAATGGCTGGTCGACGCCTTCAGGAAATTCCGTCCAGATATTTTTGCCGACCAATGCTTCCGGGGAACGGCCCAGGATCTCCCCCGCTTTCCGGTTGACATAGGTATAGCACCAGTTGGTATCGATGGCCACAAACCCATCTGAAACCCTTTCCATGATCGTGCGATAATTTTCTTCACTTTTCAACAATTTTTCTGTTGCTTTTTTCCGATCGCTGATATCGATGGATAGAATAAAAAGCCCTTCCGGCACCGGCTGGATGCTCAATTGAAAATTCTTTTTTGCCCCATCCGGAAAGACAAATTCCGTCTCCAGCTGTTCAGGAACCCGCTGGTCCATGCAACGCTGCAATGTCTTGAATAAATCGGTCTGCCCGATCCCGGGATATTTTTCCATTAATGTATGTCCGATCAATTCCGTATTTGTGTAATGGCTGTATTTTACGAGGGACTGGTTTACATATATATATCGCCAGTCCCTATCGTGGATCTGAATCCCCTCCAGCATGTTGTCAAGGGTGTTCCGGAATTGTTTTTCACCTGTAATTAACTTTTCCTCTGCCTCCAGGCGTTCGGTTACATCGTTGGCCAGAATAAGCCGCGCCGGTGTCCCTTCAAAAAGGATATCGTGCGCAATGATCTCCACCCGGATGACCCTGCCATCTTTTTTAGAGTGCTTCCAGATCCCCCTGTTATATTTGCCATCGGGCGTGTTAGACGAAAAATCCCATTGCTTAAAGATTACTTTTTCTTCATCTGTCCTGATGTCCAGGGCCGTCATGGAAAGGAATTCCTTCCGGCTATAGCCATATTGGCGGAGCGCCTGTTCATTTACATCCAGGAAACGAAAGCTTGAAATTTCGAGAACAAACATGGCTGCCGGGTTATTCTCAAACAGGTAACGGTATTTTTTTTCGCTTGAAAAGATGGCTGCCGTCTTTTCTTTGACCCGGTCTTCCAGTTCGTTATTTAAGGTAAGCAAAGCGGTTTCTGCTTTTTTCCTTGCCGTGATATCTCTTATCAAAACAAGGTTCCCGATTATTTTTCCTTCGGCATCTTTCAGGTGGGAGGCAGTCGACAGTACATTCAGTGGGGCGCCCGATCTGGTGTAGTAGACCAATTCGCCAGTCCAGAAACCATTTTTACCGAGTGAGGCCAGGATCTCCGGCCTGGATTCGGCAGGATAGGCCGTTCTTAAAATCTCTGTGGTGCTTTTTCCAACCGCTTCTTCCTCTGTCCAGCCCAGTAGTTTTTCGGCATCTTCGTTCCATCGGGTAATAATGAAATCGTTGTCGGAAGAAATGATGGGGTGCTGGATACTATTGGCAATGATCGCAAGGGAACGTATATCGTCTTCTGTCTTTCTTTTTACCGTAATATCCCTGGTCACTTTTGCATATCCGTAGAGTTTATTTTTCTTATCATACAAGGCGGTAAAGACAATATCCGCATAAAAGGAAGAACCATCTTTCCTCAGGCGCCATCCGTGCGTTTCCAGGTGACCAATCTGGACTGCCTTTTGCAAATTGGCCTTTGGCAATCCCCTCTTTATGTCTTCTGCAGTATAAAAAACATCTATCGGCTGTCCGATAATTTCTTCTGCCGTATACCCTTTTATCCTTTCCGCCCCGATGTTCCAACTCGCCACCCTTCCATCTATATCCAGCAGGAAAATGGCGTAGTCCTTTACACTGCTCACCAATAATTCGAAATCCTTGTGCGTGCGGCGAGCCCTTTCCCCGATGCTGAATAGTTGTCTTTTTCGCTGGATGACAGGAATAATGAAGGTAAGACCGGTGAGGGCTAAAAAGGAAAGAAAAGCCTCCGGCCAGGTGATGCGGACAGGTAACAGAAGAACCGCTGCCAATATTGGTATGGCTATGGCAACAGGGAATGTATTCCGTAAAGTGGTTTTCATGGCAATCGTTGAAGCATGCTGATTTTGTCGCAAATTCTGTAAAGAGGAGAGATGGGCTTGCCTGGAATACCTATAAGGTACGACTTATATAACAGAAATTAGATATGAGTTTTATTGAAATTCAGATATCCTTTAAAATTCTCACCAGCCTTTTTGCGATGACCGAGTCGCCCTGATCGGAGGGGTGGAGGCCATCGTATGTCATGCCCATGGCATTTACCGGGTAGGGGTATTCATCCGTGGCAGGATCGAAGGGGATGCCGATATAATTGGGGTAGGGATAGTCTTTATAGGTGCCGGTCTGTGGGTCCTTCAGGTGTTTGAACCGGACGAGTCGTGAGACGGAGAGGCATTTTTCATGATAAAGATCGATGACTTTCAGCTTTTCAAAGCGGCCGATCGCGCGGATGGCATTGGCCACCTGTTCAAGGGTCTGGCCGTCCTTTTCCTTATAAGAACCCCAGGCGTTGTTTTTTGAATTGTTGATATACACGAAGTCGCCGCGCTGCATCGGGGTGATCAAAATGATGGCGGCGTCTTTGTTGAGGCTGCGGAGCTTGTTGATGATGATGCGGAAGGCGCCGTAGATGGTGCTGTCGCCCGTGTTGTTGAGGTAGTCCTGCCAGGCGCCGGGGTGGTTGCTGTGCCACCAGTCGTTGGTGCCGAGGAGAACGGAGTAGACGTCGGCTGTGGCGAGCCCGAGTTTGTCGATGGAGCGGGCGATGTTGCCGGTGGTCCATCCGTTGTGTCCCTGGTTGACATACTTTATATAGGGGAGCTGTGCCACTACCTGTGTCATATAGCCTTTGGTGAGTCTGTTGCCAGTCTCGTTCAGATGTTCATTGAGATAGGTGATGGAATCCCCGATGGCCACCCAGATGAGGGGGCGGTGGGTGAAGGAGGCGAGGGCAAGGGCGCCGGAGAGGAGGAGCAGGCAAACGAGCTTTTTCATGAATTAAAAATAGGGAAAAAATTATTCCTATATTGCCTAGCGGTTCCCCAACAAGCAATCAGAAGTGTGCATGGATATCCATAATTAAGCAGTATGGGAGCCGGAACATATTGAAGAGAGGATCATTGACTATTTTGCAGGAAGACCAAACCAATGGGTTGAATCACTAAAAATAAAAGATTAATATGATTGCTTTTATCCTTTGCCTCGCCCTTTGTGGCCCTGGGTTACCGCACCATCCGCCGAATGTTATGCACGCTGATCAGAGCAATTTAGCTGAAACGGTGAAGCAGCAGGCAGAAGTTATGGGCCAGGCTTTTATGAAGGGCGATTATAAAACCTTTGCCCATTATACCTATCCTCAGATTATAAGAATGATGGGTGGCGAAAAAGTACTGACAACCCAATTGGTTAAGATCACCAATAACATGAAGGAGCAGGGAATGACCTTTAGTAGTATCGGCTTTGGTGACGTGTCAAAAATTGAAAAGAAGAACGGGCAATTACAATGTACAATTCCGCAGCATACTACGATTAAGGTTCCTACGGGCAGAGCCGTCAGCACGTCCACCTTAATAGCCATCTCCACAGATGCTGGAAAATCCTGGACCTTTGTAGACACATCAAATAAGGATATTGCGACAATAAGGAAATTACTTCCCGATCTAAGCCCCGCTATTGTCATACCTCCTCAGCAGCCGCCGGTGAGATATAATGACTGAATCAATAACTCAGGGGACTTATCCCTAATGTTTTATAAGTACACTGGTGGTTTTTATCACCTTATCTGCACCGATAACCTGCAGGAAGTAAACTCCCGATGCGTAATTGGTACTGTTCATGGAAACTACCGGGCTTCCCGAACCGCCTGCTACCGTTGACTGCAGGATCTGTCCGTCCGGGCTGATGAGCCTGACACCCATTCCAGATCCTGTATTGCCAAGGGAAACATTTATGATATTGTTAGCGGGGTTGGGGTACACGCTTATGCTGCTGTTAGACGACAGGGCTACTGTTTTTACCAGTGAATACGTATAACCGCCGTCGAAGTTTTGAATCTTTAACCGGTAGTAATTCACACCGCTTGCTGGGTTTTTATCGGTAAGGGAATAAGCGCTTTCGGTAGTCAGGTCAGGGTTTGCCTGAACCGTTCCCATGCTGCTCCAATTTGTTCCGTTTATACTTTTTTGCACTACAAACTGCTGTATACCGACGCTGTTTGATACACTCCAGGATAATAAGACGGTGCTATTGTTATTAAGAACGGCATCAAATTCAGATAACAGGATCGGCAGCAGCACTGCGTTGCCCACAACGCTGAACTGAGAAAAACTGCTGAAATTCGATGTAGCGGTATGCGTAGCTTCATTGCCGCTACCGGTGCCGGATTGCCATACTCCTCCGCTGTATTGCATGATGCCGATACTGAAACCATAGCCCTGGAAAGACGACCCTTCCAGCGTTGTACCCGAAGAACTCCAGTCTAAATCCAGCGAGGCGTTACCTGTGCCGGCTGTCCGGGTTATGTTCCATTCTGCGTTTACTATTTTTGCTTTATTTGCTGCGCTGAAAGCAGGGCCATTAGCCAATGCGTTGGTCGTAGTCCCCTTGAATGCAAACACGGAATAACTGTTGCCGGCGTTTATTCCTGGATTGAGGGTAGCCGGGAGGTAATTGGTTGACGTGCCGACCGGGAAAGTCGTGGATGTGCTTGCCGGAATATTACTGATGTCCAACTGGCCTGTGGAGGTGACGCCATTGCCGGTGATGATGTAATTGGTCGATGAAGCTCCGGTAATTGCGTTGGCGCCATTGGCGACGGTCAGGGAATAATTCGATGCATCCAGCAAACCATGGGTAAAAGTAAGCTGATTGGTTACGGTCGTAGGTACGGTTAAAATAACGTGTCCGGCCGTATTGGCTATATTTAAATTATAAAAGATCTCGTTAGCAAGGGATGTCGAACTGATCACCTGGGGGACAGATCCCGAGAAAGTAACCGTATTGTTTGCCTGGATAAAGCCGCCTTCATCATCAAAAGCGTAGGTTCCATTACTGCCCATGATGTTGACATTTGGGAAGCCGGTTGCATCAAATGTCATATTAGGGTTTACATAGAGACTCAGCATATTTATATTGCCCCCGTTAAAGGCCGAAACGTTCTTTGGAACGCCCGCCTCAAAATCAATATTTGGATAGTTGGTAGCCGGTTGGGCGTCGACCCCAAAATAAGTGGAACTGGCCTGCGTGCTATAATAGCCCAACTGGACGGTGCCTCCGGTAACTGAATATTGAGTGGCGGCCACATTGGCGCCCCCCATGTCGAGGTCTTCTATATTTGCGTTACAGGCATCCTGCAGGACGATCAGCCCGCCCGACATAAATGTCTTGCCTCCGACTACGTCAGCAAGCTGGAATGTAATCCAGTTCGAATATCCGATTAAGGCAAGGATCATGTTCCCGCCTGTCATATGAAAGTCAATGTAATCGCTGCCGGTTAATGCGTTAAACCCTGCGCCGATGGTCAACAGACCGCTGGCTATATACAACTGAGGAGTCCCCCCGTTGGCACGATATTGAAAATCCTGTCCCGAATTGAATCCCTGACCGGACTGAACATTGACCGTCCCGCCATTCACAAAAAGTTTGCCCGATAAAATGGCATTCCCCGTGTTTGCGTGTTGGGCGAGGAACATGAGGCCGGCATCCGCTTCGATCACGACTCCGTAAGGAATCGTCAATGCAGTGGAGGAGCCGCTGTTATAACAGTCGTGAAGGGTGGCGGGATTATTCATTTTCCAGGTGCCCCGGGTGAACGTCAGATAATAAGTGGCTCCGGCGTTTATTCCCGCGATGAAATTAGCATCCTTCACATCCAGCACCGTGGCTGTCGAACCCATATTCATTACGACCGTGCCTGGTATGGTATAGGTGCCTCCGCCGGTAATGGTGGAATTGGCAGATCCGTTAAATATAAGTGAGGAACCCGCCATCGCGGTAAAAGTTCCGGCATTGCTGAAATCACCTGCAATGCTGAGATCGAAACCATTATTTATGATTACAGCGCCTGTGGCGGCAATTTGTAACCTTCCGCAGACATCGCCGGATGCATTTACCGTCATGGTCATTCCTGCGGGGACAACCACCATGTCTGTAGCCAGGGGCGCCGAGCCCGAGGACCAGTTCGCTCCTGCTTCCCAGGCACCGGATGCCAGGGCGGTATTATTAGCCATTGCTACACCTGAACTCAGCAGTAAGGACAGGGTCAGGATCTGTATTTTAAACGTATGTTTTTGTAACATGGGATAGACTTTATGGTGGAACATAATGTTCTCCATGCCAATTGATCCAGTATCAGACCAGATTTTATGTTGTTGATTATCAACGCAGTATGACGATTGCTCAAAATCAGATTTTCCGGATTTGGGCAGTTATTCCAAAAATGAAACTCGCCTCCGGGGGATTGGCAGGGGAGTCTAATTGTCATCAAACAGCCGGGCCAGCAGCCACATGACGCTGCCGGTGGTATTTGTCCAGATCTCCTTGTAGGTGGCATTCACCTGCATGGGCATGTAGGGCTCATCATCGTTCTCAAAGGTCTCGATGCCCACAGGCACCGCACCCACCACATCGCCGGCATAGGCGCCGTAGAGCGGCGGGTAGTTATACCCATCGCCATAGATCGTGCTCATGGCAAAAGGGTTGTAGCCAACGATGTATTCCAACTGGCGGGTGGCCAGATCTTTTAAGGCTTTGTCTTTTAAAAGGTCCGCCAGGATAAATGCTGCCTTGGCCTTGCCCATCAGCACCCCGTGAAAGCCTCTGAACTGGTAGGCTACGGGAAAGCGGCGCAGGTAGAACCCGCCACCCAGGTGTATGCCGTTCCTTACCTGTGCATTGTATTCTTCCATCGAGGGCAGGCCAACCCGATCTCCCTCGTGGTATATACCTGAGAAATCCGCGTTGTCCAGTTCATAGATCGCCGATGGCAGGATGCCATACCGGCCCATCGCCGTCGGGCCCATCAGGGTTGAAAGATCATGCAGGTAGTCCGCGTAGGCCTGGCAGGATGCCTTCCATAGCGGTGCATCGGTATGGGCCGGCGCATAGGTCAGCAACATGCTCAAGCCCTCAACCATGAGCTGTTCATCGCAGCGGTGAAAGTATCCGAGGATCCTTTTCTTTTCGTGTGATTCATAAAAGAAACCATGCAGCGGGATGCTCCAGTCGGTGCGCCTGTCTTTTTGCTGGCAGCTCATGACCACCCGCGCATATTGTGCGGCCCGGTCGAGGTAAATCTTTTCTTTGGTCAGGCGGTACAGGTTCATGGCAGCAGTTGCACCCAGCGCATATAAATCCACTTCATTCTTGCCGGGGACCGGAGTGGTCAGCAGTTGGTTTGCAAAGCCAAAATCTTCTATCGCACTCTTGCGGCAGAGGCTGCTGAAAACCGGGTCATCGTGCTGATAAAAAGGAGCGGCGATCGCGCAATAAGATGCCGCGATAAAATTATCGCTTGGGTTGTTGGTGGCCTTGCCCTGCATATCATCTTTGGTTCCCGTAATATTATCGGACCAGATGCCGATGATCATACCCCCGTCCCGGTAGCCATCGCCAAACTTTGTCTGGAGGGTCCAGTTCAGCCCCCAGCGTGCTTCTTCCAGCAGGCGCTTGTACAATGCCGGGTTTTTATTTCTGACGGATCTGGCCAGATCAAGCATGGCGATGCCGCTCCTTGCGGTATTGCCGATGCCCTGTGTAAGGTCTGCCGCGTCATGCCAGCCGCCGCTTACATTCAGTTTCCTGCCATCGGGATGGACAACCGTTACATCGGTGTGGCAGGGCTGGTGGATGCCCGGCTGGTCGTAGCCGCAGCGTTCGGTATAGAAGAAATTGAGCGTATGCCATGCGGTGGCCAGGTAAGCATCCTCGCCAACCGGGAAGGGCTTTGTCGACAGATTGCCGGTCCTGAGTATGTAGTATCCCGGGGTATTAAAGCCGCTGAAATCAAGCCGCACAAAGCCACTGTCCAGCCGTTGTCCCTGGCCTGTAAAAACAACCTTTTTATTTACATCGATAAGCTGAAACCTGGTATCATGGACGTTTTGCACAAGCGCTTGTTTTACCGCAGCTTTTTTGTACCCGCTGTTGCTGTAGGCTATGGCATTCCGGCGCAGGCTAAAGCCTCTTGTGTTCTCCGCCTCTACTTTTTCGATGCGCATATCGTCCACGTACAGCTTCATGGTATCGGCCGCACCTTTTGGCGAACCCGTAAGCATGATGTTCACGGAAAAGCCGGTTACGGAATCCCGGTACAGGTCGGGGATCTCCCAGATGATATGCTGCCACCGGTGCGGGTACACGGTCACGAAATGCTGCCCCTCAAACCGGCCTGGCGTCGGCATGATATGTTTGCCCGCATTGTACAAGGTGCAACCCACAAAAAAGGAATAGAAACCCTCTGCCTCGACATATACCCAAACGGAGAAGCGGTTGTAGCCATCGAGGTTCTCGCCCTTTAAAGGTCTGACCACTTCGGCGGAAGCATAACTGCGGTTGGTCGGGTTTTTTACGGGCAGGGATGTTGGCGTTTCCAGCAGGATGCTGCCTTTGCCGGATAGGGTATGGGAATGGTCGATTTTTATCGTGCCCGGCCCTTTTTGTTGTAAAGCGTTGAAGTCTTCGGCCAGCGGTAGCTCGCGGGAGGATTGCACTTTTTTCTGCAGCCATCTTTGCATGGCGCCATCGGTGGAGTCGGCATGCATGACCGATCGGAGGTTATTGGTTTGATCCAACTGGTTGCGTAAGGTTTGGTTCTGTGCGGATGCGGGGGATTGTATTATCGAGGATACTGTTATGATCAGAAGAATAAGCAGGTGGTGGTGATGTCTGTGCATAATGAGGAAATGAGTGTTGATTGGCGCAAACCAAATTTATGGTTTTGTGAGCAACGGTCGGCGGCGGGGCAGGATTATATGTCAGAAACCGTAATTTTATCGGAAAATATTTTTGATTATGCTAAATCATATAATGGCCGATTTTTATGAGCAGGATCTCCGTAAGCTGATCGAAGAGATCAATTTATTTAAAAATGAAGATGACCTTTGGAGGATCCAGGGTTCGGTGACAAATTCAAGCGGCAATCTTGCCTTACATATCATCGGGGGCCTGAGCTTTCTGATCGGGACTACGCTTGCAAATACCGGGTATGTCCGGGATCGGGACCAGGAGTTTACCCGGAAGGGCGTGGCAAGGAAGGATCTTGTGGCGCAACTGGAAGCGGTTATTCCGATCGTCAGAGAGACGGTGAATGGGCTCAGTCCGGAAGATCTGGAAGCCGGGTACCCAAGATTTTTTGATAAACCTGGGACTACCAAGGGGTATGTATTGATGCGGTTGTTGGTGCATCTGGGTTATCATTTAGGACAGGTAAATTATTTGAGGAGGGTTTTGGAATAAGGGGGAAAGGGATGGTCTTCTGCGAAGCTGACTTTCCCTGCCTTGCCGGCGACGCCATCGAACCCATTGCGGCCGTCATTTCCCCGGATGCCGTTATTTCCGGACGGGTTGCCGTTACCACCGATGCCGCCGCTGCCACCTGTTCCACCCCTTCCGCCCGATCCGGCGTTTCCCGGCTGGCTCTGGGCCGTAATCTTTTCCAGGAAGGAGGCTGCCGCCTTCGTATAGTGTATGACGATATTGCCCCCGTCGTATCCGTTGCCACCCTCTGCACCATCCTCTCCGTTGGCGCCGTTGCTGCCATCCCCACCTGGGCCCTGTGTCGTCGTAGTTGTAGTCTGTGTCGAGCCATCGTCGGCTGTCGTCGTCTGAACGCCGACCGAAACCAGGCCGGCAGAGCCGGGCGAACCCGGTGTGCCATCGAATCCGTTCCTGCCATCCAGGCCGTCTGCGCCCTTGCTTGAGAGGACGAGCGAACCGCCGTTCGTATTCACCAGGTAGTGATAGGTCTTCTTTCCAGTACTATCCAGTACGTCTATTTTTAACAGGGTCGTGTGGAGTAAGGAGTCATAGTAGGCATCGGCTGCAACATCGAGATTATGGCCCCCGGTCGCGGATCGGATGCGGCATTGGTACTGCGCGGTATAGTCGAGCAGGAACTGTAGGGTATCGCTGATAGCGGTGTCTCTGGCCAGCCGGGCGATCAGTCTTACCCGATGATTGACGAAACGCGCAGGATCGGTATCGATCTTCAGGTCGCCTTTGGATTTCGAAAGATGCCCTCCCTCGAAGGAAACGCTGAAATCGTTGCGGTTCTTCTTTTTCGCCGGGAACCACTGGTCGGTAAACTGCTTATTGTCGTAGATGGTGCGCACCCCGAATTGCAGGTGATCGCCAGGCGACTTAGCTGTATTGCCGCTTGTCAGGACGGCGATGCTATCCTCATAGTTGTAAGGAATGCGGCGGGTAGCCAGCCATTTTCCCTTGCCCCCCAGCAGCCATTTCCGGGTG
This sequence comes from Puia sp., assembly GCA_035317125.1. GTDB lineage: Bacteria > Bacteroidota > Bacteroidia > Chitinophagales > Chitinophagaceae > Puia. The sequence continues at coordinate 22,104 of DATHHO010000062.1, read as the reverse complement.
AAGACGGTAACGGTCACCGAGTCGTGTTTTTTATAGCCGTTACTGCGGTCCAGCCTGACCTTTCCTCCGGAAAAGCTGCCGCTGTCGACCACTATCCGGTATTTGCTCCAGCCGTTCTTGTCCCCAGGCCAGCCGATCGTATCCGCTGCCGTGCGTCCGACAGCCGGTATGACAAGGCCGATGGCAAAAGCCCTTCCCGGGATGCGAAGGGCGGAATGATCGTATTTGATGTGGTAGCTGGTGTCGGCTTTCGGCCCTTGGGCAGAGAGCAACGGTGTCACGGGGGGAACGGGAGCCACATGGGGCTGGATCGGCAAAAGAGCGATAAAACAGCAGAGCCAATTCATAATAAGGGGTATTAGTGGTCAAGTTCTGACTGTTGCGGGAAGGCAAGGTAAAAAGCAGGAGCGGGAAAATGGATGAATGGTGTCAGGGGGGAGGCGGGCCGGTGAATTTGGGGGATGTGTTCTTTGAAAACCCCGGCTATATCTTATCTATTAAAAAATCTTTTAGATTAACCTGCCTGATGCCCTTGTAGGTATTTATGGGTTGGATATCGTCCATTGTAACAACATATTTTGGATAATTATCTGGAATATCGGCTAGGTTCCCAAACTCGCGTTTGATTATATTATCATCGCCTAGCTGGTAAGTGACTTGTACATATATCCGTTCCCCATTTTTCTCGGCCATAAAGTCAATTTCTTTGTCGCCAGATTTGCCGACGTAGACTTTATACCTGTTTCTAAGTAAATGGAGATAAACGGCATTTTCCATGAGTTTGCTGATATCCCCCCGATAGTTAAATGGCCGCATGCTGTTTCGCAGACCCAGGTCCTCGAAATAGAACTTTTCACCAATCTCAAATATTTTTAGCCCTTGTATATCGGCCCTGGATACTTTGTGAATGAAATAGGCATTCGTTAAAGCCTTCAGGTAATTGATGACGGACTGTGTTGGTATATTGATCTGCTGTGATTTAAGATATTTACTGATGTTCTGTGCCGAGAAAAGACTTCCTGTGTTATCGGCCAGGTATGTAACCAGGTTTTCCAAAAGGGACACATTGCGGATATTTTCGCGGCTTACGACATCTTTTAACAGGATGGTGGAATATAAACTTTTAAGATATTCGAATACGATTACCGGATCCAGTCCGAGATGATATTGGTAAGGCATACCACCAAGAGTCAGGTAAAGGTTCAGATTTTCTTTACTGTCGCCTATCTGGTTAAATTCGAGGAATTCCGAATAGCTCAACCCATGGATGGAAAACTCCATATAACGTCCCGCCAACAGGGTAGCGAGTTCACCCGAAAGCATTGTAGCATTGCTGCCGGTACAATAAATATCGCATTCTTTCTGGTTCAGCAGGCTTCGGAGACAGCGTTGAAAGGATTCGATCTCCTGCACTTCATCTATAAATAAAAAATTGTCCTTTCCTTCTACCAGATGTTCCTTAACATATTTATGCAGATCTCTACTGTTCCTTATTCCAGAAAATTCTTCCAATTCTTTGTCTATATACATGACATTGCTTTCTGGACGGGTCTGCCTGATTTCTTCAATAAGTTGTTTGAGCATATAACTCTTCCCAATTCTTCGCTGCCCTGTAATGATTTTAATCAGATCCTTGCCTATAAAGGGCCTGATCTTATCCAGATATTGCCTGCGAAAAATTAACTTTTCTTCCATACGATATAATTGACAAAAATGGTAAAGTTACTAAACATTCAATTATAATGGAAGAAATTTGTCGATTATCGTTTTTTATAAAGTATATCATAATATAATGATAATCAAATAAATATGTGGTTGTATATAAGATAATATTTAACCTTGGCTATTGATTTTTATGGCTTTATCGTTTTTGTGGGGCTGAATAAATGATGCTCATCAGCTCTTACGTAACCTAGTTGATTGGTGAGAAGCTGCGTTTTGCCAATTGAAAAATCAGCAATGTTATTATGATGATGACCATAAATCCAGTAATCTATACCCGATGCCTCGATGAAATCAGAAAGCTCAACGCCGAAGACCTCATTCAACCTGTCCCCTCTATATTTTTCAGGATAGTTCAAAAAGGTCGGGACATGATGCGATATGACAACTGTCTTGCCTTTATAGCTCTTGCTTATCTCTTCCTTTAAGAAATCCAGACTGTCAAGGTGCAGCCTGTTGAAATTGTCTGGCGAAAAAAGATTCCCGTTGTATTCAATTAACTTGAAATCATTCACACTGCGTTGAACGGACGCTTCATTAACCGGGCTGATCTTGGACCATAACGTAGAAAAAATCAATTTTACATTATCATGCTGAAAAGATGTGTTATTCACTAGATAAACGTTTTCCCTGATCTTCTCCTGGAATTTTCCTGAACGCATTCCGGCATCGGCATGGTAATATTCATGGTTTCCCGGCACCCAATAAACGAGTTCAAAGCTTTCCGAAATGAAATCAAAGAAATCGTCATATTTATCCATGAATGCGAACGGGACAATGTCTCCCCCAAGCAATAGTATATCCGCTTTTGGCTGTAATGGGTTTTCCTCCATCATATCCCTGTTTTCCCAGAATTCCAGGTGCAGGTCTGAGCAGTATTGTAATATCATAACTATGTTTTTAATAGCCTGTCGTGGTTGGAATCAAATCTATTTAGGCGTTTGGACGCCTTTGACTGCAAGGGGAAAGGTATGGGAGAATGAGCGTCTACAAAATTATATAAAAAGTAATAAACCAAAATAATAACTTTGTATTGCCTTCGCCATGGATCATAAAAAGTAATCCATGACAACCGAAAAAATAGAAGAACTGCTGCGGCAGGGAGAAGGCATCGGTATTGAATTCAAGACCGCTCAATTCGAATTAGACAAAGATATATTCGATACGATCTGCGCTTTTTTGAACAGAAAGGGCGGGCATTTGCTATTGGGTGTAAAGGATAACGGGAAAGTGGAAGGCGTTGTCGAAGGCTGCATTCCCGAGATGATCCATAACCTGGTCGTCAACACCAACAATCCGCTTAAACTCAATCCCCCTTTTTATTTTTCACCCCAGGTCCTGAATTACGACGGCAGGAAGATCGTCTATCTTTATGTACCGGAAAGCTCTCTTGTGCACAGCACGAATGGAAGGATCTTCGACCGCAACGGAGATGGAGACATGGATATTACCCGATATCCCGGCATGGTCACTAACCTTTACCTCCGGAAGTAATCCTCGTATTCAGAAAACATGGTTTTCCCTTACTTCGAGCTGACGGATTGTAAACCGGATTTATTCAGGCGAATCCGGAATATGGCAGAACATAAACAGCTGGAGGGGCATCCATGGATGAATATGACCGACGATGAGATCGTTCGTTCCGCGGGTCTGTACCAAACAGATATCATGACCAGCAAAAGTGGTCTGACCCTTGCCGCGGTTTTGTTGCTTGGTAAAGGTGAGATCATCCTGAGCGTCTTACCGTATCACAAGACCGATGCCTTACTTCGGGTAGAGAACCTGGACCGGTATGATGACCGGGACGACATCCGTACTAATCTGATCGACAGCTTTGACCGGTTGATGGCGTTTATTGCCAAACACCTGCCGAATAAATTCTATCTTGAAGGGGTACATAGTGTCAGCCTACGGAGCAAGTTATTCCTGGAGGTCGTGAGCAATCTGCTGATCCATAGTGAATTTGCAAACCGGTTCCCGGCAAAGCTGATCATTGAAAAGGACCGTGTTTATACGGAGAACTGAAGCCTTCCGCATGGATATGGCCGGATCGACCCCCTGAATTTTGCTCCATTCCCTAAAAACCCGGGTATTGCCCGTTTTTTTAAAGAGATCGGCCGGGTGGACGAGTTAGGGTCGGGTGTCCGGAATGTGTTTAAGTATGGGCCTGTGTATACTCCGGGATCTGTGCCGGAACTGATTGAAGGTGATGTGTTTAAGACTGTCATACCGATTCGGCGGATAGAAGATGTAGACATCTTGTATACAAATGATTGGGAAACTGTTCTAGATGAGTTCGTAGAAAATTGGGAAAAGCCTCTTGAGATGATCTTTCAAGACCGATATATTTCTGCTTCGGTAATTGCTGAAAAAACAGGCCTTTCTTCCAGGACAGTTCAAAAGCAATTGGCTAAGATGAAGGATATAGGCGTTATTGAGCGAGTAGGAGCGGATGGGGGAGGATACTGGATAATATTAGAGAACAAATAAAAAATTGTAGAACTAATAGAATTTCTCAAAATAGGTGTTTTCACTGTTTCTGATATAATTAAAAAGGTATAAATTCCCTTTTTTATCATTTATTCCAAGCATTGAATATTGAAAATGAGCACTTTACTTCCTTTTTTAAAATGGCCAGGAGGCAAGCGGTGGTTTGTACGTAATCATCTTGATTTACTTCCTACCGACTATAATAGATACATTGAGCCCTTTTTGGGCGGAGGAGCTGTTTTTTTTCATCTTAAGCCAAATGATTCTTTAATTGGTGATATAAACCCAGATATAGTTGCTGCGTACGAAGCTTTGAAAACGGATTGGCGCTTCATAAAAAGAAGCTTACAGCACCATCAACGAATGCATTCAACCGAATATTATTATAAAATGCGGGAATGTGCTCCTGTAGATTCGCTTCATCAAGCCTCAAGAATGATTTATTTAAACCGAACTTGCTTTAACGGAATTTATCGTGTTAATGCAAATGGTGAATTTAATGTTCCGATTGGTAGCAAAAGCGAGGTGATTCTGGAATCTGATGATTTTGAAGAGGTAGCCCAAACATTGGAAAATTCCGATATACGATTAGCCGATTTTGAGACTTTAATTGACGAGGCCCAAGAGAATGATTTAGTTTTTGCTGATCCTCCCTATACTGTACGTCACAATCTAAATGGGTTTATTAAATACAATGAAAACTTGTTTTCGTGGGCAGATCAAGAACGATTAGCTCAAGCTCTTATAAGAGCCAAAGATAGAGGGGCAAAGGTTGTTTCTACGAATGCCAATCATAATTCCATCCGAGATTTGTATGAGGCAAATGGGTTTAGGCTCAAAACTGTTACTCGATTTTCATCTATCTCTGCGGCTGCACATAGTCGTAAACTATTCGAAGAACTTGTTATCCTTTCAAATCCAAATTCTCTGAACGATGCCAACGCAGACTCTGAATAATCTAGTTAATAATGCCACAATTCAAGGGAATCCAATTGAGGCGCTACGCATTTTTTTGGATAATGAAGTCAGAATGGAGTCTGCAAAGCAGATCGATAAAATGCGTTTTGTGGGATATGTGTTGGATCTGGGGTATGATACGGCAAAAATTATTACGAGTGACCCCTACAAATTAGCCGTGGGTGGGATTCCGCGCGGATCGTTTCTGATTATGACCCCTGCAAGTGCCGGTAAAGCGCCATTGCATTTTACTTTACTCCGGGTTACGGGGGTGTCTCCCACGCCACTGAGCAATCAAGTTCAGCAAACTTATTTTGAATTACACAAAAAGTCAATGCCAGAACTTGATATTTGGACTCAGGGGGAGTTGCAATGGGGAGCATTAAATTGTGATGTTCTTGGCATGTTCTATGCCGATCCAGTAAATATGCAAAGCCTTGCATTCTCCGGTGATGTTAATAATGTGGTAAGCGCACATCGGTATAAAATATTTGCTCCGGATGATGCTCTCTTGCAAGTCATCGTTAATGGGATGGTTAAAATGAACCATCGTTATAATATCGGCACCTTGCGTACCATGGAATGCGGCCTTTTGAGTACCGGAGCGGTTAATGAAATAGATGTCAATGTTTCAATGAGTGATTTCAAGGGTACACGTACGGCTATGTTCGGAAAGACCCGACTTGGAAAGTCGAATGTGGTTAAACTTATTGCGAAGGGAATGTTGGAGGCGACAATAGGTGATAATAGTGTCGGACAACTGATCTTTGATATTAATGGGGAGTATGCAAATGATAACCCTCAGGATGGAAATAAATCTATTCGTTCGGCTTATGAGGCTCGATGTCAAGTCTATGCATTGGTCAACAGGGTAGGAACTCCCTCAAAGGCTCTTCGCCTTAATTTTTATGAGCAAACTGATTCTTCCATCGAGATAATTGCATCAATGTTAGAGCAGGATAATAAGATGTCTAACTATATACGTAGTTTTGCGAATGTTAAACTTCCTTCCGTTGAGTCAATTGGATCTCTTGCCGAAGGAGAGAAAACAAGAGCAATTCGGAAAATTCAAATTTACTGGGCGATTTTAAAAAAGGCAGGCTTCATAGCGGATGAGAGCCGATTGCGTTCTAAAGGGCTTTTGGCCAGGAATACGAAACATTTTGATCCACATTTTAATGTAAATCTGCGTACTGCGGCCTATCGCAACCAACCACCTCCTGGAGACCCTCAGAGTTTGGATGAATTGGTGAGGGAATTAGAAGTAATTGCTCAATTTAAGCGCGATGATCCTAATAATGCCGCATTAATGAGTGGCACCAAGCCCATGTTCGACGCCGACGATTCTGCATTATTGGACTTTCTGAGCCCTTCCAGCGGTTCAGGCCCAATTATTCTTAGAGCTTATTTACCTTACCATGCACCCGATGCTGGTGATTTCATTAATGAAATCTTAAAACTTTTGGATGAAGGTAAAACAGTCATATTGGATTTAGGAAATGCGACGGATCAAATCAGACGATATTTTGCCGATATGCTTTCAAGAGCAGTATTTAGTCATCAAGAGACAAAATTTGTGAGCAATAAACTGGACAATAGATTTGTACAATTGTATTTTGAAGAAGCTCACAATCTTTTCCCTCCTGATAGTAAAGACTTGACAGGTGTATATGCCCGATTTGCAAAAGAAGGCGCAAAATTTCATGTTGGTATGGTTTACTCCACTCAATCGCCTTCCACCATTAACCGGGAATTACTGGCTCAGACGGAAAATTTCTTTGTCGGCCACTTATCTAGTCAGGATGAGACAAAGGCTTTGTCTCGTGTTCAGATTGCATTTGAAGGTATTGAAGAGGATATTTTAAAAACTAAGACCCCTGGATACATGAGAATGCTCACCATGTCACATCGTTTTATCATTCCAATGCAAGCGCATAAGTTTGAAGCAATAGCAACAACCAAATAGAAGCTTTTAATTTAACAATTATGCCATACCCTCAAGGTACAAGATTGCCGGGTGAGACCGCCTCCAAGTTGGGTCATTTAACGGTTGTAGAAAGCGATTGGGTTAAATCTTTAGTAGCAGATTTCGAACAAGTTCAAACGAGAGAGGGTGATTTTTCCCAAACGACTTGGTATCCTTTTGAACCTACTGGCATAGTCCCTTTGCGAAATGTTTGGGCTGTAGATGGTTCATATGTATCCATCCGGTCGGACGGTAAGCCGCCTAAAGAAATGGCTTTTGTGAAGACTGCACTTTTGACTATTGATCAAGTTAAATTGAATACGATTGATAAAGAACAGCCCCATCCCTTGCTTCTCCGGGATGTTTTAAAAGATAGCGCGGTATTTCATGCTACTGTCTTCCCATTAAAGAATGTGCGCACTTCTCTGGGAACTAATTACGATGCGATCAGGCATATAGTCTGGGATTCCATGAGAATAGACGAAGATGGGGCTTTTTATGAAACATTAAAGTGGATAGCCTATCGAAAGTGGGAATCTTCAGTAGAAGCATCTAGCCCAGCCTTTGAATGTCCTCATTGTAGCGAAAAGATTGAAATGGGACTGCCTTATGATTCCGATGAAGACAATTGTCCAATATGCAAAGGGAAAGTTTTTATAACAGACATGATTGGTTTTCATTTAGATATGGATGAAGATAGTGCCCCGGACTCGGTAGCATCAGCATACATGTTGATAATGGAGCATTTGATGTTATTTACAGCTATCCGATTATTATGGAGGCATTCCGACAAGAGCTTAGTAACAGACACTTTGTTTATAAAGGATGGCCCATTGACGCTACGGAGCCAATATTCCAAAATGGTGCCCAATATTAGAGCATTTTTAGAGCATGCAAAGCACCAAGGACGCCCAGTTCATATAATAGGGCAAGAAAAAAGCGGGGCCTTTTTTGATCATTTGTCATCGATTGTAATGTTTACCCAACCTCATGCAAGAGGAGATAATCTGTCGTATGCCCCTCTCTCGCATGAATATGTAAGGCGAGAGGTATATCGTTCGCCGGATCTTTCTAACCCATATGGCAAGCGAACTAATTGGGGAGAAAAGATGTATATTAAAATTGATCCAGGAACCTATATGGTGCTAAATGTTCCAACGGGAGAATATATAGATGATGTTTCTTTTCCAGGGCCAGCGGATCTAATTGGATTAACTCGCATTTTGGCGACAATTCCAAATTTGGTGAGCTATAAATTTGAAGGGGCTTTATTTCCAATTGAGCTAGCAAATGGTATTGCTTCTATGTCGAGTTATCCATCAGCTAAAATACTGCAACGGTTTATTAGCTTTTAAGATAAGTGATTTTTCCTTTTCAAAGAAGCCATTGGGTGTATCACTGAATTTGCTGAGGGTAGATGATAAGGATGATGTAGCATTCATTTGAAATAGGCAAGATTTAATCTGACAAAAATGCGTGGTTTTGGAATCACCACCATTTCTCGATTTTATCATCTATTATTCTATAATTAACGCCAATCGAAGCGAAATGCTTCTCAGCACATTTAATTTTCCTTCCCTCATTAGAAAAACGTAATTTAGAGGTATCAGTGTTTCCTTTGGTCTCTCTCACAAGCTTTAATGTTGGTTTTCCACTGGCATCCAATCGGATAATGCCCCAGTCCGGGTTATAGTTGCCGATAATCTTTGGAATATTTACCTTGAATGTATTTGGAAATTTAAAGTAACAGACAATGTTTCCCTTTTTATCTTCATCTTATTAGGTTAACTAAAATATCCGGGTAGGGCTATTATTCAAATTACAATCAGATTCTTTTAAATAAATTATTGCCGTTTAACATCCCTCAAAAGCAAAACCCGCTCCAGTATCTTACTTGAAGCGGGCATAACCAATTTTGATCTTTATCTTCGCGGACCGGACGGGACTCGAACCCGCGACCTCCGCCGTGACAGGGCGGCATTCTAACCAACTGAACTACCGATCCAACCTCCGTTCTGAGGATCCGCCGAGATGGGGCAGGTTTGAACCCGGCTACCTCCGCGAAAACCCCAAATTTTCGGGATGGCAAAGATAGGCGTTTTTTGATTTTTTCCAACTAAACTTTGGGTTTTGCCAACAAAATTGGCGGGGAAAAAGCTGGTTCCCTTAATTTTACACAAATTCACTCATTCCACCTGACTATGCCGCAAGCAAAAAATCGCCAGTTCCTGGATTTCGAAAGACCGATCAAAGAATTGTTCGACGAGATCGAGAAACTCAAGCAGACTGCCGAGAAGACGAAGGTCGATCTCAGCGACTCCATCAAAAAGCTGGAGGACCAGGTCCTTGAGAAACGTCGCGAGATCACCCAGCATCTCACGGCCTGGCAGAAAGTACAGCTCAGCCGCCACCCCGACCGCCCCTACACGACCAAATACATCAGCAAGATGTGTACGAACTTCGTCGAGCTGTTCGGCGACCGCAATGTAAAAGACGACAAAGCTATGGTCGGCGGCTTCGCCCAGCTGGACGGACAGACCGTGATGGTCATCGGCCAGCAGAAAGGCACCAACACCAAAATGCGGCAGATGCGCAACTTCGGCATGGCCAACCCCGAAGGCTATCGCAAAGCCCTGCGCCTGATGAAAATGGCGGAAAAATTCGATAAGCCCGTCATCACTTTAATCGACACTCCCGGCGCCTACCCCGGTATGGAGGCCGAAGAACGCGGTCAGGGTGAGGCCATCGCCCGCAATATCTATGAAATGTTGCGCCTCCGCGTCCCCGTAATTTGCGTCATCATCGGTGAAGGCGCCTCCGGCGGCGCCCTGGGCATCGGAGTAGGGGACCGGATCTTTATGCTGGAAAACTCCTGGTACACGGTCATCTCCCCCGAAAACTGCAGCTCCATCCTCTGGCGGAGCTGGGACCAGAAAGAAAAAGCGGCCGAAGAACTCCGCCTGACCCCCGACCACATGTACAATTTCGGCCTTATCGATACCATCGTCCCGGAACCCCTGGGCGGCGCCCACTGGGATTATACCGAGGCGGCGGAGCTGCTCAAGCCCCGGCTGATCGAAACCCTCAAGGAACTCCGGCAGGACGACGCGCAGACCCGCATCGACAAGCGGATCGACAAGTTTGGTAAGATGGGGTTCTGGAATGAGCTTCCTCAGGCCAGAACACCTACGACAGCACCCGATCTCACCAACACTCATCATTCTTAATACATACCAGCAATGTCTCTCAGAGCACAACTTCGTGGAACAGGAGTGGCCATCATCACCCCTTTTCAGGCTGATCTCAGCATCGACTATATCGCACTCGAAAAAGTTATCGACCACAGCATAAAAGGCGGAGTGGAATATATCGTCTCCCTCGGCACCACCGGCGAAACACCGACCCTCTCCAAAGAAGAAAAGACCGATATCGTCAACTTCACCTACGAGAAAGTAAAAGGACGTGTCCCGGTCGTCGTCGGCATCGGCGGTTATAATACCCAGGAACTCGTCAAAGAGCTGGAACAGTTCCCCCTCGACAAGGCCGTGGCCGTCCTCAGCGCCAGCCCCCACTATAACAAACCCTCCCAGGAAGGCCTCTTCCAGCATTACAAAACGCTGGCGGCCGCTTCGCCAAAACCTGTTCTGCTGTATAACGTCCCCGGCCGCACCGGCCGGAACCTGAACGCGTCTACTACGATCCGCCTTGCGCGGGAAATCCCCAATATCGCAGGGATCAAGGAAGCCAGCGGCGATATGGCCCAGTGTATGGAGATCCTGCGCGACAAACCCGCCGACTTCCTCGTCGTCAGTGGCGACGATGCCCTCGCCCTGCCCCAGATCGCCTGTGGAATGGAAGGGGTCATCAGCGTGGCTGCCAACGGATTCCCCCGGCCTTTTACCGATATGGTCCGCCTCTGCCTCAAAGGCGACTTTGCCGGCGCAAAGGCCCTCAATGATCAGCTCATCGAGTCCTACGAACTTCTGTTTGGGGAAAATAATCCTGCGGGCGTAAAATCCGCCATGCACGAGCTGCATCTGATCGGGAACTATCTCCGATTGCCGCTTGTTCCGCTCAGCGCGGGTATGGAGGCGAGGATGAAGGCCTGGCTGGGTGCTACAAAACTGAAATTTTAGGGGAAAGGGCGCCCCCGGGGTTTACGGGATCCTTGTTGGGTACCGGTGGCTATGGCGGATTATCCGGAGATGGTCGGCGCAACCCCAGGGGTTGGCAAGCCGTTTGTCTGGGTATGCATGCTATGAACCCAAAGTTTAAATCCAGGAGATCTTTAATAGTATTGTCGATTGTGGCGGCCTTGCTGGTCGTCCTTGTCGCCGGTTATTTTATCGCGCAATCGATGATCCGGAGAAAGGTCGAGGCCGCCCTGCGGAGCCTGCCGGCCACCTTTATCGTCAGCTATGGCGACATCCAACCTTCGTTGCTGAACAGCTCGCTGGTCATCAGCGGGCTGAAGATCCGGGTGCAACCGGGTCCGGACACCCTGCACCGGCACGAACTAGCTGTGGATCAGATGAAGATCGGCGGTATTCATTTTCTGAGCCTGATGTTTTCAAAAAAATCATTGCATATAGGTAGCATCCGGCTCGAAGGATGCCGGGCGGAGCTGGACGACGAGCTGCTGGACAAACCCTTCCCCTTTCCAAAGCAGCAGTCCCCTTTTACGGAGGCGCTGCTGGACGAGGCCGCAGTGAGCGATATCATCGTCAAGGGATGGCGGGCGGGAAAGAGTGGCCGGAAGGAGGTTTTTTCGTTTGAAGGCAGCCTGCGCGTGGACTCCGTGGGGGTCAGGGATCTCAACAAGGGCATGGACAGCAGCAATCTGCGGATCGGGGGCATCCATCTCTCGGCCAGGGAAGGAGGATATGTGATACCCGGAGCTTACGAAAGGGTGCGGATAAAAGACGCCGAACTGGACAGCCGGGGTGGAATGTTGTGCATTGCCATGATATCTGTCGCGCCGACGGTTGACAGGCTGGAACTGGGACGGATCAAAGGGGTCCAGACCGATGTGGTGGATGCCCGTTGTGATGATATAAGGCTGGAAGGGCTGGATGTGTTCGGCCTGGCGCAGCACAGACTGACGGCGGATGGGATAATGGTCGGTTCGGGCAAGATCCATGTATTCCGCGACAGGCGGCTCCGGCGGGAAACGGATGAGAAACCCCTGCCGGTGGACTTTCTGAAAAGCCTGCCCATGTCCCTGCGGGTAAAGGAAGTAAAATTCGGGACCAGCAGCTTCACCTATGAAGAATTTCCGGGAAAAGGCGACAGCACGGGTACGATCCGGATCGTCCGGATGACCGGTTCTTTGTCCCCGCTGATCAATAAGCCCATCGCTGGCGACCCGGCCTGGCTGACCCTGACCACCAAAGGCTCGTTGATGGGATCGGGAACGGTGACCGCCACCACCCGGATGCCCCTGCGGCGGGGTGAGCCCTACCATGTGGAAGGCGCCTTCCATGAACTGGATGTAACCACCCTCAATTCATCGGCCGAAAACCTCGGCCTGATCCACCTGAAATCGGGGGTCCTGAACAGCCTGGCCTTCCAGTTCGACATGGGGCCGGAGAAGTCAACGGGGAAGGTCATTGGAGCGTATCACCAACTGGTGGTCCAGAAGCTCAAAGAAAAGGACGATGTAAAAAAAGTGGACAAGCTGAAGTCCTTTGCGCTGAAGGAATTTATCATCCCCCTCAATAAGGATCAATCCCTGCCGGAATCCAAACGGACGGGAAAAGTCGATTATAAACGCGATCCCAGCCGGAATTTCTCGTTTTATCTGCTGCATTCGCTGCTGGTGGGGGTCAAGTCGAGCTTTTCGCTCGGTTTTCTGTTGCCGGGTTGATTCACACCTTATACGTCACCCCTTCCAGCGCCAGATCGGTGCAGGGGAAGATCTCCCGGGCTTCCTGCTCGAATGGGTCAAGCTTTTCGTATTTGGAGCTGAAATGGCCGATCAGCAGCCGCTGTACCCCTGCGCGCTGGGCTACCGTGGCGGCCTGCGCGGTGGTGCTGTGGAACCGCTTGCCTGCCCGTTCTTCCAGATCCTTCAGATAGGTGGTCTCATGATAGAGCATATCCACCCCCCGCACCTTCTCGATGATCCGCTCGTCGTAGAGGGTATCGGCGGAATAGGCGTAGGATTTGGGCTTTGGCGCGGGATCGGTCACCCACTGATTTTCGATCAGTTCACCGTCCTTGGTCATATAACTTTCCCCCCATTTCAGCCGTTCGAAAAAGGAGGACGGAACATTGTGCTGCCTTGCTTTCTCGGGGTTGACCCTGCGGAAGGGCCGGATCTCGCGGAAGCGGAAGCCCCAGCACTCGATCCGGTGATAGACGTTGAAACAGGCCACCTCCAGCCGGGACTCCGTCAGGATGGGGCCCTCGTGCTCCAGCGCATGGAAATGCAAGGGGTAGGGCAGCTCGATATTGGCCACCCGGAGCTGTAATTCGATGATTTCCTTCAGGGGGGCGGGGGCATAGAGGGTCAGGTCCGTTGACCGTCCAAGCAGGCCCATGCTGGTGAGCAGCCCGATCAGCCCGAAATAATGGTCCCCGTGAAGATGCGAGATGAAAATATGGTTGATCTTGCTGCGGCGGATCTTGTACTTGCCCATCTGCGTCTGTGTGCCCTCGCCACAATCGATCAAAAATATATGCTCATCCATCGTCACCACCTGCGCGGTGGGATGACGGTCGAAAGCAGGTAAAGCAGAGTTATTGCCCAGTATGGTTACGGCCAGCATTACGCGATTTTAAAGGTTACGATCCGTGTATAGACGACAGGCAAAGCTAATCTGCTGCATTTGCCTCTAAAATATATAAAAGATTGAATCTGTGCGCATTTTATTCCTGTAACGTAAGTTAAAAGCGCTGAATTGTGTGCAATATATCTCCTAAGTAAGATTTTCCGAAAAGGTTCAGATGGACCAGAAGAGGATAGAGATTACAGATCTCACACTGCTCGGGCCAGTTCGTGGGTAAGGGGTGATGATAGCTGTAAGCCTCGTAGAATTTTGGATCGAAGCCACCGAAGAGGGTCGTCATGGCGAGGTCCATACCCCGGTAGCCGCGGTAGACCGCCGGGTCGATCAGCACCGGTTCGCCCCAGTCGTCGCGGAGGAAGTTGCCGCTCCACAGATCTCCGTGCAGCAGGGAAGGGTCTTCGTCCGGGAAGATCTCGGGCAGGGACAGGTACAGACTCCAGAATTGCCGGATGGCTGCGGTCGGGAGCAGTCCTTTGTTGGCGGCCATCTTTATCTGCGGCTCCAGCCTCCGCTGCACAAAGAATTCTGTCCAGGAATCCGATGGGGTGTTGTTCTGCGGCAGCGCGCCCATATAATTGTCTTCCCCGAGCCCAAAATGGTCCTGCGGGACAAGATGCAGCCGGGCCAGCTGCTCGCCAAAGAGTTGCCAGAACCCATCTTTGTCAGACGGAGGATTGCCCGCGTGTGGCGGAGATCCAGTCCCGGCGCCGGTTTGCGGGCCCTGTTCGATCCATTCCAGGATCAGGAACTGGAGATCGCCGACGGTTTCGCAGGCCACGATCTTTGGTACCCGGAAGATGCCCTGCTGCTGCAAAAGGAGCAGGCCGCGGCTTTCTTTTTCAAATAAGCCCGGAAAGCGGGCGGCGTCGTTGACCTTGCAAAACCATTTGTCGTTTTTCTGCGTTAATACTTTGCAGGCGGTGTTGATCGACCCTCCACCCACGGCCTCAAATTGCAGCGGGCCAGCGGGGATTGAGGAAGTTTCACCTCCTACTTTCCCGAAAATGAGTTGTTGGATAGTCTGCTGAATTGGGGGGGATATGTTCATGGGTCTGCCTTTCTGTCTTGTCTTTTGCGGAGCGGCCCTCGGATAGAAGCAGGCAGGCTCAGTAATCGGGACCATTAAATAATTCCCGCTCGACCTCCTCCATCTGCACGATGTCGCTGGCCTCGCTCGCGGTTGGCGTCACATTCATCAATTCAAGCAGGGAACTGGTTTCAAGGCTTTTTTCCACTTCCGGTGTAAGCTCACAAATGACGAACGAATGGCCATTATCATAGAAGTCCTGCTGGATCTTTACCAGGCTTTCCGCAGCAGCATCGTCAACGTTTTGGATGTCTTTAAGAATGAGGACCACGTTTTTGACCTCGTTTTCAAGCAGTGGGAGTAAGCATTTCTCCAGATCTGCTGTCATATTAGCAGCAAGAGCGGATTCAAGGATCGTAATGGCATGGAATTTTTCTCTGGTATCAATTTTGACCTGCATATACACTTAATGGGATTTAGACGTTATGGTTATAACTAGCCGAAACATAAGTCAAAAATATTTGTTATTATTGTATAACGCTCAATTACTTAAAAATGGATAACAATTTTTCAGCCCAGGTAAAAGAGATCATTTCATTCAGCAGGGAAGAAGCATTGCGACTGGGGAACGATTTTATCGGTACGGAGCACTTGTTGCTGGGTTTGATTCGGGAGGGTGATAATACAGCTGTCCGCATTTTGAAGAGTTTCAATGTAGACCTGTATGAATTACGGAAGGAAGTGGAAATGGCAGTCAAGGACAAGACCGGTAAGAATATCGCCAATATCAATAGTCTTCCGCTGACCAAACAGGCAGAAAAGGTAATTCGTGTGACGGTCCTCGAAGCGAAAGCTTTGAAAAGCCCCACCGTGGAGACCGAACACCTGATGCTCTCTATTTTAAAGAACAAGGAAAACATAGCTACCCAAATCTTAAACCAGTTTGACGTGGACTACGATCTGTTCCGGAACGAACTTGGCGTCGTCAAATCAAATGATGTCCGCAGCGAATACGCGGAAGAAAATGACGACGACTTCGACGAAGAAAAGAAATACTCACAACAGAAAGCGCGCTCCGCGGGAAATGCCAAAAGCAAGACCCCGGTGCTCGATAATTTCGGCAGGGATATCACCCGCCTCGCCGAAATGGGATCACTCGATCCTATCGTCGGCAGAGAAGCGGAGATCGAAAGGGTCTCGCAGATCCTCTCCCGCCGTAAGAAGAACAATCCTATTCTGATCGGCGAACCCGGTGTGGGTAAAACGGCGATCGTGGAAGGCCTGGCCCTGCGCATCGTGCAGCGTAAGGTGTCCCGCGTATTGTTCGACAAGCGTGTGATCTCTCTTGACCTTGCAGCGCTGGTCGCCGGCACGAAGTACCGCGGTCAGTTCGAGGAAAGGATGAAAGCCATCATGAACGAACTGGAAAAGAACAGGGATGTGATCCTCTTTATCGATGAGATCCATACGATCGTCGGTGCAGGTGGTGCAAGCGGTTCCCTCGACGCCTCCAACATATTCAAACCGGCGCTTGCCCGTGGCGAGCTCCAGTGCATAGGCGCCTCCACCCTCGACGAATACAGAATGTATATCGAGAAAGATGGCGCGCTTGACCGCCGGTTCCAGAAGGTAATGGTCGAACCACCAAGCGTGGACGAGACGATCATGATCCTCAACAATATCAAATCGAAATACGAAGATTATCATAACGTCACCTATTCCGAAGAAGCGATCGACGCCTGCGTAAAGTTGAGCGACCGGTATATGACCGACCGGCTGCTGCCGGACAAGGCTATCGATGTGCTGGATGAAGTTGGCGCGCGAGTACATCTGAAAAATATCAATGTCCCCCAGAATATCGTCGAGCTTGAAAAGAAGATCGAGGATGTGAAGAATGAAAAGAACAAAGTGGTGAAGAGCCAGAAGTTCGAGGAAGCCGCCTCTCTCCGCGATACGGAGAAACGTCTTCAGGAAGAGCTGGAAAAAGCCAAGGGGGAATGGGAAGAAGAAAGCAAACACAAACGTTACCCGATCGACGAAGATAATATCGCGGAAGTGGTGAGCATGATGACCGGCATCCCCGTTAAACGGATGGTGCAGGCCGAGAGCGAGAAACTGCGTAATATGTCGGTCGACATGGCGGACATGGTCGTAGGTCAGACCGAAGCGATCTCCAAGGTGGTGAAAGCCATCCAGCGTAACCGCGTCGGGCTGAAAGATCCCAAGAAGCCGATCGGCACCTTTATCTTCCTCGGCCCAACCGGGGTCGGAAAGACCGAGCTGGCGAGGGCACTCGCGAGGTATATGTTCGACAGCGAAGATTCGCTGATCCGCATCGACATGAGCGAATACATGGAAAAGTTCACGGTGAGCCGCCTGATCGGCGCCCCTCCGGGATATGTCGGATATGAAGAAGGTGGTCAGCTGACCGAAAGGGTCCGCCGCAAGCCCTATTCCGTGATCCTGCTGGACGAGATCGAAAAAGCACACCCGGATATCTACAATATCCTGCTGCAGGTGCTGGATGATGGACAACTGACCGACGGGCTGGGCCGCAAGGTGGATTTCAAGAACACACTGATCATCATGACCTCCAATATCGGGGTACGTCAGCTGAAGGATTTCGGGGACGGGGTTGGTTTTGCCACCGCCGCAAGGACACAGAGTTCGGACGAGAATAACAAGGCTGTCATCGAAAAGGCGCTCAAACGCACATTCAGCCCGGAATTCCTGAACAGGATCGACGATGTGGTGATCTTTAATGCCCTCACCAGGGATCATATCTTCCTCATCATCGATATCCTCATGAAGGGTGTACTGAAGAGGCTGACCATCCTGGGCTTTACCCTTGAACTGACGCCGGAAGCCAAGAGCTTTATCGCCGAGAAGGGGTATGACTCGCAGTTTGGCGCCCGTCCGCTGCACAGGGCCATCCAGAAATATCTGGAAGATCCGCTGGCGGAAGAGATCCTCAGCATGAGCATCAAAAACGGAGATGTGCTGATCGCCGACCTCGATAAAGAGAACTCGAAGATCAAGTTCACGCTGAAAGAAAAAGAGAAGGAAAAATCGGAAGCATAAATGCCGGTTGAAAATATCGAAGCCCCCGCAATTGCGGGGGTTTTTTTTATGCTTTTTGTTGTAATTTTAACCCATGCCGGTTAAGCCTGAACAGCAGCTTTTTAAAGATCTCACCATCGAATGGATGGAGGCATGGAAGTGCAGGGACAAGAAGAAGCTGAACCATATCCTGGCCGCAGATTTTGTCTATATCACCCGGCTGGTAAAGGGGATGTGGGTGGGGAAGAAAGAATGGCTGAGGCTGACCATGGAGCTGTATGAAGTAGAAAGCTACGAGCTCGAATTTATCTGTCTGAATATCCAGGAGCATCTGGCCATCATCGTTTATAAGCAGGTCATGAAGGCCATACCCGACCATACCGGCGATGCCACGCTGCATCTGGTGACCGATGTCTGGACAAAGGATGGGGAGCGCTGGCGGGCGATCTCGAGGCAAACGGTGCAGATATAGGGCGGCGGATCGGCGAACGGATATCCGGAAAAAGCATATATGGAACCAAAGAAGAAGATCATTATTACCATCGACGGCTGGTCGTCCTGCGGCAAGAGTACGCTTGCGCGGCAGATGGCGCATAAACTCCACTACGTATATATCGACAGCGGCGCCATGTACCGGGCCATCACGCTCTACTTCCTCCGCAACCACGTGGACTGGACCAAACATTCCCAGGTCGAAAAAGCCCTCAAAAATATTGTGCTCGAATTCGTCCCCAACGACAAGACCGGACAGAGCGAGATCTGGCTCAACGAGGAAAACGTGGAGTATGTGATCCGCGATCTGGTGATCGCCGAAAAGGTCAGCGAAGTAGCCGCCGTGCGCGAAGTCCGGGATTTCGCGGTGGCCCAGCAACAGCAGATGGGGCAGAAAAAAGGGATCGTCATGGATGGACGCGATATCGGGACCGTCGTATTCCCCGCGGCGGAGCTGAAGATCTTTATGACCGCGGATAATGCGGTGCGGGTCGAACGGAGATTCAAGGAGCTTTATGCCAAGAACCCCAACATCCGGATGGATGAAGTGAAACACAATCTCGAACTGCGCGATTATATCGACTCACACCGGGAGATCAGCCCGCTGCGGAAGGCGGAGGATGCGATAGAGCTCGACAATACGCATATCACCATGAAGCAGCAGCTGGACATCGCGATGAAGTGGGCGAAGGAAAGAATGGGATAAAGAAAAAACCCACCAGACGGTGGGTTTTTTCTTTATCCTAACGGAGGAACAGAATTTCGCGGTATTTGGTGAGGACCCACTCGCTGTCGTCGACCAGCAGCTCCAGCTTGTCCACCGAATAACGGATCGGATCGAAGAAGGGCTCTTTTACCTGGCTGGTATAAGCGATAGCCTTGGTGCGGGTATCGGTGATCGCGTTCACGATCTTGCGGGCTTCGATCAGCTTCTCTACCAGTGAGCTGATCTTGGCGATATGCTCGGAGATCTTTTCGAGGATCGCCTTCTGGTTGGCGTAACCGGCTTCCTTGATGCCGATGTCCTTCAGCCCCTTGACATTCTCGATCAGGGTATTCTGATACCGTACTGCAGGTGGCAGGATATGGCTGGTAGCCAGCTCGCCCATGATACGGGCTTCGATCTGCACGCGCTTGATGTATTTTTCCAGCTCGATCTCGTGACGGGCTTCCAGTTCGATGTGCGTATAGACGCCGTTGCTTTCGAACAGGTGCTTAGCCTTGTCGGTGATCATGGCGTCGAGGGCCAGCGGGGTCGTGGGCACGTTTGGCAGACCGCGTCTCTCGGCCTCATGATGCCATTCGTCGCTGTATCCATCGCCTTCGAACAATACTTTTTCGCTGCTCACCACGTATTCACGGATCACATGCATGATGGCGATCTCTTTCTTTTCCCCTTTTTCGATAAGGGCGTCTACATCTTTTTTGAATTTCTTCAGCGTTTCGGCCAGGATGGTATTGAGGGAGATCATCGCGTTGGCACAGTTCGCATTGGAACCTACCGCGCGGAACTCGAATTTGTTACCGGTGAAGGCAAATGGCGAGGTCCTGTTCCTGTCCGTATTGTCCAGCAGCAGTTCTGGAATGCTGCGGTGCAGGTCCAGCTTCAGGATCGCTTCGTCCTGCTCGTCGAATTTATCGCCTACTCTTTCCTTTACGTCTGCGAGGACCTTGCTCAGGTATTCGCCGATAAAGACGGAGATGATGGCGGGCGGCGCTTCGTTGGCGCCGAGACGGAAGTCGTTGCCGGCGGACGCGATCGAGGCGCGGAGGACATCGGCATAGTCATGTACCGCCTTGATGGTGTTGACGAAGAAGGTCAGGAACATCAGGTTGGTCTTTGGCGTCTTGCCAGGGGCGAGGAGGTTGACCCCGGTGTCGGTGGCCATGCTCCAGTTGTTGTGCTTGCCGCTGCCATTGATGCCTGCAAAGGGCTTCTCATGGAGCAGCACACGCAGGCGGTGACGGCGGGCCACACGGTCCATGATATCCATCAGCAGGATATTGTGGTCGACGGCTACGCTGACCTCTTCAAAGATCGGGGCGCATTCGAACTGCGCGGGGGCCACTTCATTGTGACGGGTACGCAGGGGAATGCCGAGTTTATACGCTTCGCTTTCGTAATCGCGCATGAACGCATAGATCCTTTCGGGGATGCTGCCGAAGTAATGGTCTTCCAGCTGCTGGCCTTTTGCAGGGGTGTGTCCGAAGACGGTCCTTCCACTCAGCACCAGATCGGGACGGGCGTTGAACAGGCCCTCATCCACGACGAAATATTCCTGTTCCCAGCCCAGGGTTGCCGTTACTTTTGTAACATTCTTGTCGAAATAATGACATACGTCTACGGCCGCCTTGTCGAGACCGGCCAGCGCCTTCAGCAGAGGTGCCTTATAGTCAAGTGATTCGCCGGTGTAGGAAACAAAGATGGTCGGGATGCAGAGCGTCTTGCCGGCGCCGATCTCCATGACGAAAGCAGGTGAAGATGGGTCCCAGGCCGTATAACCTCTGGCCTCGAAAGTCGCCCTCAGGCCACCGCTCGGGAAAGAGGATGCATCCGGTTCCTGCTGGATCAGCGCGGCGCCGTCAAATTCTTCGATGGCTGTCCCGTCGCTCTTTATCGTAAAGAAGGAATCGTGTTTTTCTGCGGTGGTGCCGGTGAGGGGCTGGAACCAGTGTGTGAAGTGGGTGACTCCCTTACCTTCGGCCCATTGGCGCAGACCAGCAGCAATCTGGTTGGCCACGGCACGGTCGATCTTCTTACCGCCACGGATCGAAGCAACCAGACTCTTGTACGCTTCATCACTGAGGAATTCGCGCGCAGTCTTCAAAGTGAATACGTTTTCGCCAAAAATCGCCGTGATTTTGGCGGAGCCAGGGAGCTGGCTTTCGGGGGTTGTAGTTAGGTTGTCGATAGCTTTAAATCTTAATGATGACATGCTGTAAAGTTTTCACGAAACTAAAGGATATGAGGTAATAAAACAATTTTTTTGAAGTGGTGCAAGCAAAAATGGAGAGGGTGCAGAAATAAGTAGAAAAAAAATATGTTTTTTATATTTTTTGACTGTTTTTAGACAAAAATATACTGATATTAAATATTTATAATTTAATATATATTACAAGTATATTAATGTGTGGAGGGCGTTTGAGGGATCGTTTGACCGGGGAACGAATATAAATAAAAAATAAAATTTCCGGGCGGGTGTGCGGAAAATGTGCGGGGTGGAAGCGGCTGGTCGGGCTGGATGGCGCTGGTGGGGTTGCGCAGGGGCGAGGCTGGCTGGGTCAGGGTGGCGAGGGTTAGGGTTGCGCTGGGGCGAGGTTGGCCTGTTCGGATTTTGCGGGAGGATGGAGGGGTCAGAGCGCTTTGACGATCAGCAGGCGGGTCAGCCGGTCCCGGAGTCTGATCGCGAGGGGGTGGGTACGGAGGAGGTAGATAAAGGGGACCAGCAGGAAGGGCAGGTAGATGCTGCGGTAGCGGACAATGGCGCCGACGAAGGGTACGGTGTAGCCGGT
Organism: Puia sp.; assembly: GCA_035317125.1. Taxonomy (GTDB): domain Bacteria; phylum Bacteroidota; class Bacteroidia; order Chitinophagales; family Chitinophagaceae; genus Puia. The sequence goes on along the minus strand of DATHHO010000062.1, from coordinate 86 downwards.
CATCAGCATGGCCGGAAAGGTCAGCAGGAGGCAGGAGAGGCCGAAGGGGGTGAGGCGCAGGCCGCGCCGGGCGCGGGGGGTTTGGG
>DATHHO010000061.1:0-9953 GCA_035317125.1 Puia sp. | reverse complement strand
CACCCAGTTTATATGGTTCAGCCCTCCTGTTCCCGACAGCCTCATCGTGGTTGGACAGCAGAACATCCCCGCCTGGCGGGTTTCACAGACAGGGCTGGTCCCGGAGGCCGCCAATACCTTCCCCTATAATCCGGCTATCTTCCTCACCCACTTTGCGGCGCACCTGCTCCGTCTTTCCCGGTATACCGGCGACCCCTGGTTCAGGAGCCTCGCCCGCAGCGCGGTCGTAGGGCGCTACAGCAATTTTCCCGGCTATACGATGAACGGCAGCTTCGGGATGAGCTATGCCAGGCCGGACTTCCCCTTCAGGGACGACCTCCACGGCCTCTTCTATTACAATCATGTATGGCCGCAGATCGCCCTGCTGCTCGACTACCTGGTGTCGGATGCCTTTGCCTTGTCGGGAGGAAAAATAAATTTCCCGGATGCCTTCGTACCAGCCTATGCTTATCTGAAAAGCCATATTTACGGCGCCGTGCCGGGCAGCTTCTTCGGCCACGACAGCGTTTATCTCTGGATGCCCAGGCAACTGCTCTCTACCGGCAACGGACAGCTGAACTATCTCAGCGCCCGTGGCAGGGAGAAACTCTGCATCGCCCTTATGAACCAGTCCCGGAAAGACGTGGAGACGACCTTGCAACTGAGCTCCACCCTCGTGGGCCTCGATCCGGGACGCGCTTATCCCGTTCATCTTATTTCCGGGGATGGTGCCGTTACCGGCGCCACTACCTGTCTGGATGGAAAGGTCCGCGTAAAGGTCCCCGCGGGTGGAATGACCGCGCTCGTGATCGACTCCGTAACGGCGGAACCTGGCTTTCAGAAAAAATATTATGCCGCTGTCGGGCCGCAATCCGTTGCCGCGCCACAGGCCGCTGCCGCCCGTTATCATTTTTATCAGACCCCCTGGGGTCGCCTGGGAGGGGCGCTGCTGTCCGCCGGCCCTTCCCTGAACACGCTTTATTGCTGGCTCGAAGCGCGACCGGGACAGCTTGCCGCCACCCAGCTACACTACCGCGTGGATATGGGTGACTGGCAGACGGTGGAGGACCGGTCGTATCCCTTTGAGTTCAGCATCCCCATCGCAGAGGGCGCCCATAGGGTAGAGTACCGGGCAGAACTTAGCCCCGTGCCGGGTGCTGTTGCAAACGCATCATACCAGTCACCGTCCTTTTCAATCGAGCTTACCATACCATAACCTTATCCAGATGATCCGGCAAGACTTTACCACAACGAGAAAATTACATATCGAGACGCTCACCGCAGACCTCATCATCGCAGGTGGCGGCGTGTCCGGGGTATGCTGCGCGCTCACCGCGGCCCGCGCTGGAATCCGGGTGCTGCTCATTCAGGACAGGCCGGTGCTGGGTGGCAACGCCTCCAGCGAGGTCCGGCTCTGGATCCTTGGCGCCACCTCACACATGGGGAATAACAACCGTTGGGCGCGGGAAGGCGGCGCCATCGACGAGATCCTCGTGGAGAACCTGTACCGTAATCCGGAAGGCAATCCCGTGATCTTCGACACCGTCCTGCTGGACCTGGTACACAAAGAGCCCAATATCCGGCTCCTGTTAAATACCGCCGTCTGTGAAGTACAGATGAAGGAGCCTAACGTTATCGGCCACCTGAAGGCTTTCTGTAGTCAGAACCAGACGGAATACCACCTGCACGCGCCCCTTTACAGCGATGCGACAGGCGACGGCATCCTGGGGTTTCTCTCGGGCGCCTCCTTCCGGATGGGCGCCGAGCCGGCCGGGGAATTCGGTGAGGCCTTCGCCCCCTCCGAAGCGTATGGTGAGCTGCTCGGGCATACCCTTTATTTTTACACGAAGGACACCGGTCGCGCCGTCCGGTACCACGCACCGGATTTCGCCCTGAAGGATATAACGAAGATCCCCCGCTTCCGCAGCTTCAATGCGCAGGACTTTGGCTGCAAGCTATGGTGGATCGAATACGGCGGCCGGCTGGATACGGTATTCGATACCGAGACCATCAAATGGGAGCTATGGAAGATCGTCTACGGTGTATGGGACCATATCAAGAACTCGGGTAAATTTCCGGAAGCCGCGACCATGACCCTGGAGTGGGTCGGCATGATCCCCGGCAAACGGGAGAGCCGGCGCTTCACAGGGGACTATATGCTCCGCCAGCAGGATATCGTCGAACAGCGCACCCACCCGGATGCCGTCGCCTATGGAGGCTGGTCCATCGACCTGCATCCCGCCGATGGGATCTATTCTCCCGCATCCGGCTGCAACCAGTGGCATAGCAAGGGCATTTACCAGATCCCTTACCGTTGTCTCTACAGCAAGGATATCGCAAATCTTTTTCTGGCAGGTCGTTTGATCTCTTCCAGCCATGTCGCTTTCGGTTCCTCAAGGGTGATGGCAACGGCCGCCAGTGTTTCCCAGGCCTCGGGTATGGCCGCCGTCCTCTGTCACCGTCAGGGGCTGCTGCCCCGGGATCTCCGGCAGGGAGCAAATCTCCTGGAACTGCAACTGGAGCTTATCCGTTCCGGACAATATATTCCCGGTATCCAGGTGGCTGACGGAGAGGACCTGGTAGCATCCGCGACTCTCCTGGCGAGCAGCGAGCTGAGCCTGACCGCCCTGCCGGAGGACGGCGACTGGACTTCGCTGGAAGAATCCATGGCCCAGTTGTTGCCCGTTCAGAATGGGCTGCTCCCCGTGCTGGAGTTTGCGGTTACAGCCGACCGGGAGACGACCCTGGAGCTGGAATTCCGCGCCTCGCAGCGCAGGGGCAATTTTACTCCGGACCTGCCGCTTGGTGCGAAGACTTTATCCCTGCGGGAGGGTCATCAGATCCTGCGCATAGAGATGCCCATCAGCCTGCCGGAGCCTCAGTACGTATTCATGCTGCTGCACCGGAACACGGCGGTCCGGGTGCGCTGCTCCCGGCAACGGATCACCGGGCTGCTCACCGTTTATAACAGCGTGAACCCCGCCGTGTCCAATTATGGAAAGCAGGAGGCTACCCCCGGCATCGGCATGGACAGCTTCGAGTTCTGGTGCCCCCGGAGAAGGCCGGGTGGTCAGAACCTGGCGCTGCGGTTCCCGGCGCCCTTATCCATTTTTGGTGCGCATCATCTTGCCGGGGGGATAGGCAGGCCTACCACCGGACCCAATGCCTGGGTGGCGGACCCCGGCGATCCGGAGCCCACCCTGACCCTCCGCTGGAAGGAACCGCGGAAGATCGGACGCATACAGCTCAGCTTCGACACGGATTACGACCATCCGATGGAATCCGTGCTGATGACCCATCCGGAGAATGTCGTCCCGTTCTGCGTCCGGAACTACCGTATCATGGACGAGAACGGCGAGTTGGTGCATCATACTACCGGGAACTACCGGTCGCACAACCGGATCATACCGGAGCAGCCGCTCCTTACGCGGGAACTGACCATTGTGCTGGAACACCCCGGCCCGCATACACCGGCGGCCCTGTTCGCGGTGCGGTGCTATGAAAAATAAAACGCGGTCTAAAATAAGGATATGCAGCAACTGGATTATATAGTCATGGGGATCTTTGCCTTACTGATCTTTTCCATCGGGATGGTCTTCACCCGTATGGCGTCGCGCAATGCCTCGGCATTTTTCGAAGCCGGCGGAGCCACCCCATGGTGGATCAACGGACTATCCCTTTTCATCAGCTATTTTTCCGCCGGCACCTTCGTGGTCTGGGGGTCTATCGCTTACCAGCATGGCTTCGTGGCCAACGGGATCCAGCTGACGATGGTCTTCGGTGGATTGCTGACCGCCCTCTTCATCGCAGGCAGGTGGAAGCGTACCAAAAAAACTACCGCCGCCGAATGGCTCCAGCACCGGTACGGGTCGCCGACCCGTAAATTCTATACGCTTCTGGTTATCCTCTACAGCCTGTTCGCCACGGCTGCCGTCCTCTATCCTGTGGGAAAAATGATCAGCGTGGCCACCTCTCTGTCGCTGGGAGCAAGCATCCTTGCGATCGGGGGGCTCATCATCGTTTACACGGCAGCGGGAGGGCTATGGGCCGTACTGGTCACCGATGTCGTGCAGTTCGTAGTGCTGACCGCAGCAGTCCTGATCGTGATCCCGATGGCCTTTTCCGAAGCGGGGGGCGCGCATGCCTTTACCAGCAAGGCTCCACCGGAATTCTTTCATCTGTTCAACAGCGACTATTCCTTTGGCTTCTTCCTCGCCTTCCTTGTCTACCAGACTGCCTATATCGGCGGCAACTGGGCTTATGTTCAGCGCTATACCAGCGTGGCTACCCCGCGCCAGGCTACCAAAGTGGCATGGCTGTTCACGGCGCTTTATCTGGTCTGCCCCTTTATCTGGATGCTGCCGCCCATGATCTACCGGGTGCTCGATCCCAGCCTGAAAGGGGTGCAGGCAGAAGGGGCTTATATGCTGCTCTGTCAGCGTGTGCTGCCCGCAGGCCTCATCGGCCTGGTGCTGTCGGGGATGGTATCGGCCACGGCCAGCAAGGCCAATACCACCATCAATATGGTGGCCGTCGTGTTTGCCCGGGACGTTTGCCGGAGCAAAATAAATTCTCCGGTCAGTGACCGCCGCGCCATCCGCATCGCCCGGATCTTCACCGTCGTTTTCGGCGGCCTTACCATCGGCATAGCCTGTCTCGTACCCCTGGTCGGTGGCATCGTGGAAATGGTGCTCAGCACAGCCTCTATCGCAGGCGGAGCACTTTTCCTTCCCCTGGTATGGTCCCTGTATTCCCGTCGCCAGACCCCAGCCTCCCTGATCACCGCCTCCCTCGCAGGCCTGCTGATCAGTCTGGCGCTGAAACTTGCCGGCGGCCCGCTGGGCATCCATCTTTCCCGCTTCGCGGAGACGGCGACCGGCGTTGGCATCCCGCTGATTGTGCTGGCAGTCCGTGAATTGTACCCTGTTCACCCTGCGGAGTCAGCACCCGCCATCCCGCAGGCGGACGACCCGGCTGGAATGGAGCAGGCACCCGGTATCGCCCATGCATATACGAAGCAGAACCGGTTCGGGGTCCGGGTCATCGCTATCTCCGTGGCACTCGTCGGGGCAGGCATCACTCTGCTGGGCTTCCTCGCGGAGAAAGGACTCGTAGCCAGATGGGTGGGTGCATTTATTTTCCTCATGGCCATTCCTGCCTGGATTTCCGTTCACCCAGCAAAAACCGCCCGCTGATGCCAGCCCGATTAATTCTCGCCGCCGCCTTGCTCATTTGCCTCCTCCGGGCATCCGCACAGACCGATACGCTGTCCTCCGTGCAGGAATGCCGGCCCCGGAATGGGCTTCCTTATTTTTTCGGAAAGATCCGCCATCACCGGCCCATCCTCGTCGCCTATCTGGGTGGCAGCATCACGGAGGCCGCGCAGGGCTACCGTTTTCAGTCCCTCGACTGGCTCCGGCGGCATTATCCGGGTGTAACGTTTTCGGAACTCGCTGCCGGGGTAGGAGGTACGGGCTCCGACCTCGGGGCCTTCCGTCTGGGGACGCAGGTGCTTCCCCGCCGGCCCGATCTCGTCTTCGTCGAATTTGCGGTTAATGATGCCCGTATGGACACGGCCCTCATCCATTCCAGCATGGAAGGCATCGTCCGGCAGATCCTCCGCCACAACCCGCGCACCGGCATTTGTTTCCTGTACACTATGACAGCCGATATGTACCCTATGCTGTCCGCCGGCAGACTGCCGCCCGCCGCCCGGGCCATGGAAGATATCGCCGAACACTACGGAATCCCGTCCATCGACCTCTGCCTGCCCATCGTCGTCCTCGCGGACAAGGGACAGCTCGTATGGAAAGGGAAGCCGGAAGACTTTCCGGGAAAGACCGTATTCTCGCCGGATAACGTACATCCCTGGCCGTCGACGGGTCATCGCCTATACACGGAGGCCATCGCCCGCAGCTTGGAGCGGATGGACGCCATTGGCATGGGGGCCCCGCAAGCGCTTCGCGTGTATCCTCCGCCTGGCACTCTTCCGCGTCCCTACACTCCGGACAACTGGGAGACGGCCCACATGATCTCTGCAGACCGGTTAACCCACACCGGTAGCTGGGACACCGTTTCTGTGGGTGATGCGGCAACAGGCCGGTTCATGCCCATGCCCTTCCCCCGTCTCTGGCGCAGTGGTGCGCCGGGAGCAGCACTCAATTTCAGCTTCACGGGCACGATGGCCGGTCTCTATGATCTGATGGGCCCGGGGTCCGGCAGCTATGAAGTCACCGTCGATGGCCGGCCCACGGGTACATACATCCGGTTCGACAGCTATTGCACCGACTGGCGGCCCCAGTATTTCCTCGTCAGCGGGCTGTCACCGGGCAGACATACCCTTCGTTTCACGGTCTCCGCATCCGTCCCCGACAAACGCCGCATCCTGCTGGATAAGTCCGCCGACCTGGACGCCCACCCGGACAAATACCGGTCCGCTGATGGGTTCGCAGGCTGGCTCCTGCTCGATGGAAAGATCAACCGCTGATACCATTACTCATCAAAAAAACCAACAACATGCACAAGAAAATTTTATCCTTTTTGTTTACCGCCCTGCTCTGCTATGGCAGCAGCCAGGTGCATGCCACGGCCACGATTGCCAACCTCGCCGCATTAAAACTTTATACGTACACATCGGGTAACGAACTTGTCTATGTACAGGGTTACTCCACGGTCAACGACGGCGGCGAAGGCCTGTTCACCTGGGATGCCGCCAGCTCCGAGGCCGATAATAACGGCACGGTCATCCAGGTCGGCGCCACATCCGGGCGCTGGAGACGGATGTATGTGGGCGCCATTTCCGTCAAATGGTTTGGCGCCAAAGGAGACGGCGCCACAGACGATCAGGCCTCGATCAGCCATGCGCTCCTGGCCGCCCTCCACTTTCACTGCGATCTTTTCCTGCCCGGCAGCACCTATAACCTGACCTCCTATGCCAACCCCACCATGCATTATATCTTTTCCCCGCCCGTCGGCACCCCGGGCAGTGCCTACCGGATCCGGATCTTCGGCGAAAAGAAGACCGTGCTGACCACCGCCCTTTCTCCCGCAGCCGGCGCCAGTTCTATCATGTTTATTTTTTCCACTGCCTGGGAGCATTGCATGATCGATCATATCTTTTTTCAGAACACCCATCCGCTGCCGGCGGACTCGAGCTCCATCGGCCAGACCGATGCCATCCTGATGCTGGGTAGTGTTGGCAACAATAATGTCGATTTTACGATTCAGAACTGTGTCTTCGAAGGATTTTCGACGGCAATCACGCTCAACGGCACCGTGGATACCCGCATCGTCAAGTGCGCATTCAACGCGCCGAAAGGGCGCGATAACGCCCAGGGCACCAACCCTATGCCCGCCGTTTATATATGGGCGATCAGCAATTCCGGCGGGCTGGTGATCAATCCTTCCATCCTCGATTGTTATGCCAATGGCTTTTCCGGCACGAATATCAGCACGACCATCACCAGGGCGCCTATGGATGGGTTCGTCTATGGCAGCCCGATGGGAGGCCTTATTGCCAACAACATCGTCAAGAACTGCGGCGAAGAGCTTATCGAAATAAGCCCGGACCTGCCGGCGCCGGACAACCGTCCTGTGGTCATTTCGGACAATCTTCTGGATTGCAGCCTGCCGGCGGGCACGGCCCAGGTAGGTCATCCTACCATACCGTCCACCGGCAATTACGGCATCCGCTGCGAGGCCTTCGGCTCGGTGATCAGCGGCAATACGCTCTATAATGCCACGCGGGGCATCCTGCAATATGCCGTCAACGCCGACGATTACCAGTTCCGGCGCTGGCAGGTACAGGATAACGTTATCCAGGTGAGCACCAATACGGCCATGAAACCGGAATATGGCATTTTTATGCAGGGCTTCTTCAATTCCTCGGCGAGAAGGTTGCAGAACCCCAATATCCTTAATAATACTATTTTTGCCGACGGGGTAAGCCTCGGCCAGAACTTCGATGCCATCCTGATGGCTTCTGCGGACTCGGCCTTTATCACCGGGAATACTTTTACGGTCAGCAACCTGACGAGGAATGGGTTTCAGGCGAACTTTTGCGGGATCACCGGCGCCTATAACAGCAATTTTAAGGATAACATGATCAACGGGATCGTCGATAAAAAATACGATGTTGCGGGTTCCGTCCCCGCCAGCACTTATGTGGACTGGGATAATTTTTCAGGCCAGAAGATCAGCCAGCTCACGGCTGCCGCTACCCTGACAGCAGAGAATTCCACGGTGCTCGGGAACGCCAGCGCGGCCAGCTTCGCGGTGACCCTGCCCTCTCCTTCCGATCTGACTGTCTTTGCAAAAGGCCAGGGGAAGAAGATCGTATTGAAAAATATCACCCCTGCAGCCTCTTCCAATACCTTTTCGGTGACGACCCCTTCGGGCCTGATCATCGGAACGGGCTCCGGCACAACCCTGGCGATAGCCAGTGGCGTTACGGTGACCCTGCAGACCGATGGCAGCAACTGGTACGTACTATGATCTATTCTATCAAGCTTCCGGCAATATGAAAAAAATCATTTTCTTCAGTCAGCTTTTGTTATTGGGCGTCGCCACCCAACCGCAATCCCAGACCCCGTCTCAGCCCCGCCGGTACTTTGTATCGGTCGGGGGCCGGGACAGCAATGACGGCCAATCTCCGGCAACTCCTTTTGCCAGCCTTGGGCGGCTCGGCGAACTGTCCCTCCGGCCCGGAGACCGGATTTTTCTTCACCGTGGGGAAACATTCCGCGGCGAGCTCTGTGTACACGTTACTGCCGAACCAGGTCACCCGGTCACTGTCGGTGCTTATGGGGAGGGGCCGCAGCCCATCATCAGCGGATCGGCAGCTCTTCATGACTGGACCCGCGCAGGCGATCATATCTGGCAGGCCGCTTGCTCTTCCTGTGGAGAGGAGGTAACCGGGCTGTACCGTCAGGGTGTATCATTGCCACTGGGCCGCTTTCCCAATCCCGGGGAGGCGGATAAGGGATTCCTGACCATCCGGGCACATCAGGGAAAGACTTCGTTGATCGCCGGCTCGCCGGCACAAAGGGACTGGACGGGCGCGGAGCTCGTCAATAAGCCGGAGGAATGGATACTCGACCGCGCCATTATCACCCGGCAGCAGGGAGATACCTTCACCTTGCGGGGGAATACTTATGAAATGAGGGACCACTGGGGGTATTTTATCCAGAACCATCCGGCAACTCTCGACGCCGACGGAGAATGGTATTATGACCCGTCGCAGAAAAAGCTGCTGCTCTTTGCCCTGACCGACCCGAACGATCAGTCGATGGAGGTGACCTGCCGGGAGAACGGCATCTCGCTGGATGCCAGTTCCTGGGTCAACCTGGAGGATCTCACCATCACCCAGACCCTTCATTGCGGGCTGTTCATCAGGAATTGCTCCCATCTTTCTATCCGCCGCCTGCTCGTCAGCCACCAGGGGCAGGACGGGATCACCATTACAGGACGGGGAGATCATATACGGCTCGAAGATAACCGTATCGAACAAACGAACAACAATGGCGTCGTGATCAGCGGTTGCTCAGACCTTACGGTAAGGAACAACCGTATCCGGAACATCGCGCTGGAGCCCGGCCGGGGAAAGGGCGGGGATGGACAATACAACGCGCTGTCCTATTCGGATGACCGGGGGCGGGCGCTCATCGAGGACAACTACCTGGACAGCCTCGGCTATCTGGGAATAACGTTTAACTCGGGGAATATCACCATACGGCACAACCTTATCACGGATTACGACCTGACGAAGAGCGACGGGGGAGGGATCTATACCTGGAACGGCGCGGGGGCAAGATCGGACAAGGACCAGAAGATCATCGCCAATACTGTCCTGCGGGGGGCTGGGGCCTATGGAGGCACCTGGCATGCCTACCCGGGCGCGATCGGCATCTATCTGGATGACTGCTCCCAGTTTGTGGAGGTCAGGGATAATACGATTGCCGGCTGCACGGGCAGCG
>DATHHO010000060.1:0-4029 GCA_035317125.1 Puia sp. | reverse complement strand
CCGGTGCGGTAGGCCGCATTCGTCATGATCACCGCGATCGCATGATTATAGCCCGCCTCTATCGGAGCGTTGGGTTGCTTGCGGCTTCTTACGCATTCCATCCAGTTGCGGATATGCGCGAGCGTGAGCGGATCGCCGCCGGTGCTGGCGTCCGTGGATACCTTCACCGCCATTTCGTTCAGGGACAGTTCGGGCAAAAGGTTCGCCTTCATGCCCATGGCGGAAGCATATTTCTCGTTGAGCCCTCCCGCGGGAGTGATCTTATTGGTGTCGAGGTTCAGCGTGCCTCCGTTGGAATAATAGATCTCTTTTACATCCCCGGCCGAATTCGTCTGTCTGGAATTGAACATGACCTGGAATCCCGAAGACATATCGTTCAGCGGGCCATAGTCGAAGACCGCTGTCAGCGTATCCGCGTTTTTTCTGCCGTCCTTCCAGAGATAGATCCCTCCGTTTGCCGATACGCTGCGGGGATGGGGAAGACCGGAGAACCAATGCACGGTATCGATCTGATGGCTCATCCATTGACCAGGTATGCCGGAAGAATAAGGCCAGAAAAGACGGAACTCCAGATGCTTGCGCGCATCGAAAGGTTCATGGGGACGATTGATCAGAAATCTTTTCCAATCCGTATCCTGCTCCTTCATCAGCGGTACGAGCTCCGGTCTGCGCCAGCGGCCGGGCTGGTTGACATTCCAGGTGAGCTCCACCATCACGAGCTGTCCGAACTTGCCGGACTTTATAAAATCCGCGGCCGCCCAGTAGTTGGGGCCGCTCCTGCGCTGCGAACCGATCTGCACGATCTTTGTTGACTCCTTCACCGCCTTGAGGACGGCCCGGTTGTCCTCCATCGTCTCTGCCAGAGGTTTTTCGGTATAGGTGTCCCTTCCCGCCTTCACCGCCTCGACGGTATGCCAGGCATGCTGGAAGTCGGCTGTGCTGATCATGACCGCATCCACTTCTTTGATATTATATAATTCGTCGTTGTTGACGCAGGCCTGTACGGGATGGTCCAGGTGTTTGGTCAGGTGGTCCCTTCCATCCTCTCTTTTCTTCTTCCAGATATCGGATACGGCGATGATGTCGAAATTCAGTTCCTTGTACAGCTTGAGGAATGAGGGGAGATGGGCGTCCTTGAAACGGTCGGAGAAGCCAACCACTCCAACCCGCACCCGGTCGTTGGCCCCGATGATGTTGCGGTAACTTTTTGCGCTGAGGCCCAGCGTCCCCATATAGGTGGCCATGCCGGCCATCGAACTCTTTCGGATAAAATCCCTGCGGGAATTTTTCATATAAGGCAATTTTTAATTTTTATGTGTTTTACGCATCGGAGCGACAACGCGATAAATTTACTAATTTAGGATAGTATAAAAGTCGGATTGACCTTTATTCTGTGAACTTAAATGTAGAGAGAAAATGTCGGTCCGGCAACCGGAATGCCAATCCGGCTTATTAATTTGCCAATAAAAAAACCCGTCAAAATATGATTGCTGCCTCATTACCATCCCATCGCCTGGCCCATCAGCTTTTCAGTACTCATCCCCGCACTGCTTACCGTCCGTTCGCAGCCCGACAGTTTGCCTCGCGCCGTATCCTTCTCATGGCATGGGGCCATCTGCCTCTTCTTTTCGCCGCTTGTTGTCTTTCCTGCGCGCTGCAAGCCCAGCGGGCCAGCCCCGCGGCCCCCCTCGATATCCGGGTGATGGCGATCCCCGCCGCACATAAGGTCAGCATCACGGCCGGTGGACTGCCCTTTACCGAATTCTTTTATCCCGACACCCTCGAGAAACCCATTCTTTATCCCGTCTTTGCCCCGGATGGGCAGCTGGTGAGCAGGGGCTTTCCCTTCCAGCCCCGTCCCGGCGAGCCAGTGGACCACCCGCATCACCAGGGGATCTGGTTCACCTATGAGAACGTCAACGGGCTGGACTTCTGGAATAACTCCTTCGCCATCCCCGCCGATAAAAAACATTCCTACGGCTGGATCCGCACCGACGGCAGCAGTATAAAAGTATCGGATGGTAAAAATGGCACGCTGCAATACGGGGCGGACTGGACGGACCAGCAGAAGAATGTGCTGCTCAGAGAGACCACGATATTCATTTTCACCGCCACCGCACAGGAAAGGATCATCGACCGCTCGACAACCCTGACCGCTGCGCAGGATGTCAGCCTGCCCGATGCCAAGGACGGCCTGCTCGGTATGCGGGTGACAAAAGAACTACAGATCCCTTCCAGCGCGCCCGGTCAGTTTATAGACAGCAAGGGGAATATCACAAAGGTTGCGGCCGGCAATGACCCGGTGATCAACGGGACCTATCTCACCAGCACGGGGAAGCAGGGCGACAGCGCATGGGCTACCCGTGGCAACTGGTGTCTGCTCTATGGAAAAAAAGGCAATGACACGCTCAGCATCGCAATAATCGATCATCCATCCAATCCCGGCTATCCCACGTACTGGCATGCCCGCGGATATGGGCTCTTTGCCGCTAACCCCTTGGGCCAGAAGATCTTCAGCCAGGGTAAGGAGACCCTGGCGTTCAGCCTGAAAAAGGGGCAGTCGGTCACTTTCCGGTATCGGATCGTGATTGCCGCGGAGAAAGGCAGGCTGTCCACCGGCCGGATCGGTCAGCTCGCCGATGCTTTTGCGGGTCAGCGGTGAAAAAGGAGGGCCATACCTAAAATCGCTTCTCCAGATGTGTAAAAGTCTTAATTTTAGCCCGTTAACCTAAAATCTACAAAAATGAGCACGAAGAATTTAACGTTGATAGTCGTTGTCGTATTTATCGTATTACTCGGCGGATGCGGTTGCAATGGCTATAATAATATGGTAAAGCTGGATGAGAATGTAAAAGGGAAATGGGGAAATGTGCAGAGTGAATACCAGCGCCGTACGGATCTGATCCCTAACCTGGTCAATACGGTGAAAGGGGCTGCCAATTTCGAGCAGCAGACCCTGACCAATGTCATACAGGCCCGCGCGAATGCCACCCAGGTAAAAATAGACGCTAACAATTTAACACCTGAGAAAATTGCCGAATTCCAGAAGGCGCAGGGTGCGGTGAGCAGTTCGCTGAGCAGATTGCTGGCCGTGGTGGAAAATTACCCCGACCTGAAAGCGACGCAGAATTTCCGCGACCTGCAGGCACAGCTGGAGGGTACGGAAAACAGGATCAAGGTCTCCCGCAATGATTTCAACGCGGGCGTACAGGACTACAATTCCACCATCCGTCGTTTTCCCAATGCCATGTTCGCAGGGGCCTTCGGATTCAAGGCAAAAGGATACTTCCAGTCGGATCCCGGTGCGGACAAAGCGCCTGATGTCAAATTCTAAACCTATTTATTTTGCGCATCCCTTTTTTTTCGAGGAAGGAATTTTTTACGGAGGCTGAAAAAAACCTGATCGTCAGGGCCATACAGGCGGCCGAGCAACAGACCAGCGGAGAGATCCGGCTGTTCGTGGAGAGCCGTTGCCGCTTTGTGGATCCGCTCGACCGCGCGGCGGAGATCTTCACCGGCCTGAAAATGGACCAGACCGATGCCCGGAATGCCGTCCTGGTCTATGTCGCGCTGAAGGACCGTCAGCTGGCCCTGCTGGGGGACAAGGGCATTCACGAAAAAGTAGGGGATGTCTTCTGGAATGAAAAGGTGAGGCTGATCCTCTCGCATTTCAACAAGGCCGACTACGCAGGGGGTCTGTGCCGTATTATGCAGGAGATAGGGGAGGCGTTGCGCACGCATTTCCCTTATGACAGGAACACCGACAAAAATGAATTGCCCGACGATATCGTGTTCGGGAGATAGAACGCATGAAATGAAGAAATTCCTTTTAATACTGGTAACGATCTGCGGTTTTCTGTCACGGGGACCGATGGGCTATGGGCAGCAGATACCCGCCAAGCCCAATCCTCCGCAGCTGGTCAATGATCTGGCCCATGTCATGACGCCCGATCAGGAAGCCACGCTGGAGGCAAAGCTGAAGGCCTATGATGACAGCACGTCCAACCAGATCTCGGTGATCACGGTGCC